>JBDSGY010000428.1:0-4947 GCA_039918755.1 Steroidobacteraceae bacterium | reverse complement strand
GTGCCGGATCTGCCCATCGAGGAAAGCGCGGATTTCGAGCGTGCCATCGCGCCGCATGGCCTGGCGATGATACGCATGGTGACGCCGGTGACTTCGGAGGCGCGCCTGGAGCAGCTGTGCAGCACCGCCAAGGGGTTCGTGTATGCGGTGTCGATGACGGGCACCACGGGCAGGGCAGTGGGTGAAGCGGGCATCCCTGCGCGCACACTGGCCTATCTGGACAAGGTGCGTAAGCTTTCGCCAGTGCCGGTGTGCGCCGGTTTCGGCATCCGCGAACACGCGCAGGTGGCCGCTCTCGCCCCGCATGTGGACGGCGTAGTGGTGGGTTCTGCAGTGATCGAGGCCATGGAAAAAGGCGAATCAACGACTGCCCTGCTGCGCAAACTGCGCGGCGTCTGACAACCAGCGGCGGGCCGTGAGACTCAAGACCGTCAATGCGCGAGGTGCCCCGGCTCTGGGAATCACGCTGCTGCTCGCCAGCCTGTCCATGATCAGCCCGCTCTCCATCGACACGTTCCTGCCGTCGTTCCCGACCATCGCGCAGCAATTCAACCTGACAAGCTGGGAGGTGCAGCAGATCATCACGGCCTATCTGCTGCCATTTGCCTGCTTCTCGCTGGTGCATGGTCCACTGTCGGATGCGCTGGGCCGCCGCACGGTGGTGATCGGCGGCCTCGTGCTCTACACCATCGGTTCGATCGGCTGCATTCTCGCGCCCACGTTCGCGACGCTGCTTTTCTGCCGCGTGCTGCAGGGCATGGCCGCCGGCATCGGACCCACCGTGGCACGCGCAGTGGTGCGCGACCTTTTCGACGGCGCAAACGCGCAGAAGCTGATGAGCAGCATGTTCCTGGTGTTCTCGCTCGCGCCCGCCGTCGGGCCGATCATCGGCGGCTGGATCCATGTGGCGCTGGGGTGGCGCTGGGTTTTCGGAATGCTGGCCGTGATCGGCGTGGCGCTGATCGTGACCTGTTCGCTGCTGCTTCCGGAGACCCATCCGCGCGCGCAGCGCTCGCGGTTCCATGTGGGTGAACTCGCTCGCAACTGCTGGGATGTGGCGACGCGGCCCGCGTACTTCCTGCTGGCGGTATCGGCGGCACTCGCCTTTGCTTCCATCTTCATCTACATCGGGTCGGCGCCTGCCATCATCATGCAGCGCTGGCACCTCGACGAGACTCAGTTCTACTACATCTTCATTCCGGTGGTGGCCGGCTTCATGGTGTCCTCGCTGCTAGGTGGCAGGATGGCGGACCGTGTCAGTCGTCGTGCGCAGATGACCGCCGGATTCGCGCTGCTGTGCACCTCCGGCCTGATCGGGGTCATCGCCCATCTGTTCACCGCAGCGGTGTGGATTCCGCTGGTGCAGCTGCTGTGGTTCTGCATGGCGCTGGGTGCGCAGATGACCTATCCAGTGCTCTCGCTGGAAATGATCGACATGTTTCCACGCGCCCGCGGCGCAGCCGCATCGGTGCAGGCCTTCATTGCGCTGGGCGTAGGTGCGGTCGCGATGGGGATGATTGCGCCCATGCTGCACGGCGACCTGCGGCTGCTGGCGTGGATCTCGCTGGCCATGGGCGTGACGGGCTGGCTGGCCTGGCGGGCAGGCTCCTCACTGCAGCGACGCTAGGTCTCGCCGGTTCGGCGCGACCGGGAGAGAAGCCTTACTGCGCTGCCGCGGCTGCGCGCGCTGGATACTTGGTGAACAGTGCGGCCACTGCCTTGTCGATGGCCGGACCGGGCTCGTCCATCATGCGCTCAGTCAACCGACCTTCGGTGCGGCCTTCCCAGATGAGCTGTTTGCGGGCGGCATCCACGACGTCGACGTTGGCGGTGCCCACCTGCTGCCGGGTGGTCGTCACGTCCCGGTCGTACAGGGGCCAGGCCGTGTACAGCCCATATCGATAGGCGTAGTACCCTGCACCGAAGGTGATGCGCGGCGTGCTGCTTACCTCGGTGCGCTCACGCACGCTGGTGTAGAAGTTCACCAGCAGGTCGGGGCGGTCGGCAGAAAAGGTGTAGCCGCGTGCTTCCATTTCGCGGCCAACGGCGCGCTTGAAGTGCCCGGTGACGATGGTGGAATAACCGCCACGGTCGGTGCCGAGCTCCGGCGCAAAGCCGTAGGTGCGATAGGATGCGAAATTGGCCGCGTGATCGTAGTCGGTGCGCACCCGTGGGACGCTCGCGCAGGCAACGAGCAAGGCGAAAGTCGCAGTGAGAATCAGGTTTCGCATGGTGCAGCTCCGGTAACTGGCGGCATGCTAGTCCCCCACCGCCGCGATGGCTATCGGGGCCGCGGCACCACCATCAGTGCGACTCCGCCTACACCGATCAGCCAACCTATCCATGCTGGCTCTACCCGCGCCGCAATCCAGATGGTCGCGGCGAGCAACACGATCGCGCCGGCGATGAGGTTCGCACTGTTGCGCTGTGCTCCGGCGGTGGCGGTGGCCGCGGCAACCACTGCAGCGCCACGCTGCGCCTCCAACTGTGGTCGCGGCCGCGCGCGCGCCACCATGTCCATCCGCAGCGCGGTGGGCGCCGCCTCCAGCGCCTGCAGCAGCTCGGGCAATTGCGCCCACAGGCGTTTGGCGACATGCAGCGGGTTCTGCTTGTCGCGCATCCACTGGCGCAGGATGGGACTCGCGGTCTGCCAGATGTCGAGCTCTGGATAGAGCTGCCTGCCCAGGCCTTCAATGTTGAACAGCGTCTTCTGCAGCAGCAGCAGTTGCGGCTGGATGCGCGCATCGAAGCGCCGCAGGACCTCGAACAGGCGCAGCAGCACCACGCCGAACGAAATGTCCTTCAATGGCTTGTCGAAAATGGGTTCGCAGATGGCGCGGATCGCGGATTCCATTTCGGCCACCCGGATGTCGTGCGGCACCCAGCCTGAATCCACATGCAGCGTCGCCACCCTGCGGTAGTCACGATCGAACACCGCCAGGAAATTCTGCGCCAGGTATTCCTGGTCGCTCGGATCGAGCGTGCCGACGATGCCGAAGTCCACCGCCGCATAACGGGGCTCTTCCGGATTTTCCGGCAGCACGAAGATGTTCCCAGGGTGCATGTCCGCGTGGAAGAAATTATGGCGAAACACCTGGGTGAAGAAGATGGCCACGCCGTTCTCGGCCAGCTTCTTGAAGTTCACCCCCAGTTCGCGCAGCCGGGCGAGGTCGCCGATGGGCACGCCATGAATGCGCTCCATCACCATCACGTTGGTCCTGCACAGGTCCCAGAAAACCTCCGGTACATGCAGCTTGGGATCGCCAGCGAAATTGCGCTTCAGATGCGCCGCGTTGGCGGCTTCGCGCATCAGGTCCAGTTCGTCGAGGATGGTGCCTTCGTACTCACGCACGACGTCCAGCGGGCGCAGTCGCCGGGCTTCCGCGGAATAGCTGTCCGCCATACGCGCGAGCTCGTACAGGACCTCCACATCGCGGGCGATCACGGCGCGCATGTCGGGCCGCAGGATCTTGACGATGACCTCGCGGCCGTCGGTCAGCACGGCGCCATGCACCTGCGCGATGGAAGCGGCCGCGAGCGGCTCGGCGTCGAATTGCCGAAACAGCTGGTCGAGCGGTGCGCCCAGCGCGCTCGCGGCAATCTGCTGCGCGACCGCACCGGGAAATGGAGGTACGCGATCCTGCAGCTTCACCAGCTCGTCGGCGACATCGGGCGGCAGCAGATCGCGCCGGGTGGAAATGGCCTGGCCGAACTTCACGAATACCGGTCCGAGTTCTTCCAGCGCCAGGCGCAGGCGCAGGCCGCGCGAGCCGGTGGAGCTGCCCTGCAGCCACAGCCACGGCGACACCCAGCCCAGCAGCTGCAACTTGCCGTATACCGACGTGCCGCGCGTGAGCTCGACCAGTCCATGCCGCACCAGCACCCGGTGGATGCGGATCAGGCGTTGCAGCACCCGCAGCCTCAAACGCCGCTCCCGGATGCTTCCAGCATCGCTACACGGGCGGCGAGCCGGTCGGCCTGCTCGCGCAGTACATCCACCTCGTGCAGGAACTGCGCGGCCTCGGCCCGCGGCACCAGCACGCGGCGCTCATGCGCCAGATATTCACCGGCATTCATGACCTGCGTGTCGACGCTGCTGCGGCCATACGCCAGCACCTTGCGCAGCAAGGCACCCGCGCCATGGGCCGGCACATCTCCGATGACGCGCGCCAGCGCGCCTTCCAGGTCGGGGCGCAGCAGCTGCAGCAGCTCCTGGAAGCGGGCTGCGATCTCGGCGTCGCCGGAAATGGTGACGTCACCGCGCCGGATGACGTCAGTCGGGTCCTCGCGCAGCAGCGCCAGCAGCGCAAGTGGGGTGCCAGACAGTCGCGCCTCGGCGCCCGCCGAATCGCGCAGGGAAACCCGCAGTCGCGCGTCCTGCGCATGGAGCGTCACGGTCCAGGGTGTATGGCGCGCAACAACCTGCATCCGCCGACCGTTAAGTTCGGTCAGCAACTGCCGCGCCCGTGGCGAACCAGCAACATGCTCGTCGATGACCGCCTGGATCCGCTCGGTGATCATCAGTACACGTAACCGCGGTGCACTGCGACAACCCCGCCCGACAGGTTCTGGTAGCTGCAGTTCGCCAGCCCCGCACCGCGCATCATGGCGAGCAGTGTTTCCTGATCGGGATGTTTGCGAATCGACTCGGCGAGGTAGCGATAGCTCGCCGAGTCGCCAGCCACGAGCTGTCCGATCTTCGGCAGCACGTGGAACGAATAGGCATCGTAAAGCCAACGCAGCGCGGGCACTGCCAGCTGCGAGAATTCGAGCACGATGAGCTGGCCTCCGGGTTTCAGCATGCTGCGCATCGAGCGCAGGGCCGCGTCCTTGTCGGTGACATTGCGCAGTCCGAAGCCGATGGTCACGCAATCGAACTGTGCGGACTTGAAGGGCAGGCATTCTGCATTCGCCTGCGCAACACTGGAATTGCCGGCAAATCCTTCA
>JBDSGY010000427.1:0-3421 GCA_039918755.1 Steroidobacteraceae bacterium | reverse complement strand
GGCGCCGAACAATGCACGTCTGCTGGTGTACAAGCTGGGTGGCAAGGCGACATTGCCGACGCCCCCCGCTTACACCCGCGCACCGCTGAATCCGCCGCCCAACTTCGGCGACGATGCGCTGCGCGCGCGCGGCCAGGCCAAGTACAACGAGAACTGCGGCAGCTGTCACGGCAACGACGGCCGCGTGGGCAACCTGTTCCCGGATCTGCGTTATGCGCAGGCCCTGAGCAATCCCGCGCTGTTCAAGGCCATCGTGATCGATGGTGCCTTCCAGTCCAATGGCATGGTGTCGTTCCGCAAGGTGGTGACCGTGGAAGAGGCCGAGGCAATCCGCGCCTACGTGGTGAGTCTCGCCAATATCGCGAAGACAGCGCCGCCCGAGCCACCGCGTGCGCCGCGCGGCGGGCAGGCGGCCGCGCAGCCGGCAGCAGGGGCAACGCCAGTCGTGCCTGCGGCACCTGCGGGCGCAGCAGTCACGCCGGCAGCACCGGCGCTGCATCAGTAGGTGCCAGTCCACAGCCTTTTTCCTACGCGCGTTTATGCGGCCTCGCTGACGCCCCGTCGCATCGCCACACTCAATCCGCGCCTGTTGCACGAGTGTCTGCAGCTGCGAGAGGACGACGTCGCCGGAGCGCGATGGTCGAAGCGCAACTACCACGGTGGCTTCACCTCGTATGCATCGGCCAGTCGCATGCACCAGCTGTCACCGACTTTTGCGACTCTCGCGAAGCTCATAGACCGGCACGTGTCGAAGCTGGTGCAGGAGCTTGAATGGGATCTGGGCGATGGGTCCCTCGCCATGACCGACTGCTGGGTGAACGTGATGCCGCGGGGCGTGACGCACAGCCTGCATCTGCACCCGCTGTCGGTGCTCAGTGGCACCTACTACGTGCGTGTGCCGAAAGGCGCGCCGGGATTGAAATTCGAGGACCCGCGGCTGGATCGCTACATGGGTGCGCCCCCTCGCCAGCAGCAGGCGGCGACGCGCAATCGCGCCTGGATCGTGATGCCCGCCAGCGCTGGCAGCCTGCTGCTGTTCGAGAGCTGGCTGCGCCATGAGGTGGTGGCCAATCCCGTGGCAACCGAGCGGGTGAGCATCAGTTTCAACTACGGCTGGGGCTGATACCCTGTCGTGGAATTTCGGGTGTGGAACAACGGGGGATCTATGAAGCGAGAACAGCACAAATCCGGCGGCAGCGTCGATCGCCGCAATTTCCTCGGTGGCATGGCCATCTCCGCGGGCACGGTGCTGCTCGCGCAGGGCGTAACGGGTCGCGCCGAGGCCGCGGAACCCGCGCCGCCGCGTCCGCCTGCAGCACCCACGCTGCCGCCTGGCACGCGGCAGCAGCCGCAGCTCAGCGAATTCACGGGCAAGACGGTCTACATCACCGGCGGCAATACGGGAATCGGCCTTGGCATCGCACGCGCCGCCGCCAATGCCGGCATGAACGTGGTGATGGGCTACATCCAGGAAGATCAGGTCGAGCCGGCCATGAAGCTGTTCAAGCCCGACCAGAAGGCGCGCGTCATCGCCATCCGCCATGACGTGACCGATCGCGATGGCTGGGTGAAGACACTGGCCGAGATCAATGCGAAGTTCGGCAACCTGCATCTGCTGGTGAACAATGCCGGCATCAAGACGCTGCGCCAGGCAAGCCAGGTGGATGCGAAGGGCTGGGACGCGGCGGTCGCGGTGAACTTCACGGGCATCTACAACGGCTGTGCCACCGTGATTCCGCACATGCTGGCGCACAAGGAAGGCTCGCACATCGTCACCACGTCATCGATGGGCGGCATGCTCCCGGGTGTGAATGCCGGTGTTTACACAGCCACCAAGTTTGCGTCGCTCGGCCTGATGGAGGCCCTGCGTGTGGAGCTGATGGGCACGAACATCGGCACCTCCGCCTATACGCCGGGCGGCGTCAGCACCGACAACCTGGGCTCGGCCGAAGGCACCGCCGCGCTGATGATGGATCCGATCGAAGCCGGTGAGCGCGTGCTCAACGGCGTGCGCAACAACGACCTGTTCATCCTGACGCATCCGGAATTCAAGCCGGGCATGAAGGAGCGTTTTGACGCCATCCTGGCGTCGGTGCCGAACGAGCCGTTCCCGGAAGCGCGTGCCAAGGCCGAAACGCGCGTGCTGACGGCGCCGCCATACGCGCCGGAAATCGTGCATCGCAGCCAGCCGCGCAAGAGCTATCGGGGCTGAAGTCCACGTAACGCGGCTTGCCGGAGACGGCGCGGCGAAAGCTGCGCCGTCTGGCCCTGAAATGCGTACACTCCACCATCAGGGCTCACTCAATCCCGGGCGAGTCATCCCGATCGAACCCGTGCCCGACAAAGCGCTTTCCGATGCTTTTCGGTGGCCTTCCGCCCGGATCTGTGGAGACCCCCAAATGAATACGATTCTTCCGCTGCAGAAGTACGACGCTGCCGATCAGCGCGGTGCAGGCGAATTTGTAAGTACCCGCGCCGAGCGCCTCGCAGTGCTTGATTTCGAGCGTGCCGAACAGCGCCGCCAGCGGCAGGAAGAGCAGCGGCTCGAATCCAACAC
Source organism: Steroidobacteraceae bacterium (assembly GCA_039918755.1). GTDB lineage: Bacteria > Pseudomonadota > Gammaproteobacteria > Steroidobacterales > Steroidobacteraceae > ZC4RG30. The sequence goes on along the minus strand of JBDSGY010000427.1, from coordinate 864 downwards.
GCCAGAAGTTCGGGTGCGAGCCTGGGAACGGCTGCATGGCCTCACGCTGCCTGCCGGTCCCTCGCATCCGATCCTGGCCAACATCTGCGCCGCAACTGGTCTCGCCCGCGCGGAAGTGCTGGAAGTGCAGAACCTGCGCGCTGCACGCCGTGCCGCCCGCGTCGAAGCCGACAGCCTTTCCTAAAAGCCAGCGGAACCCAATCAAGTGCGTCTGTCACGTGGCAAGAAAAAAACTGTAAAGCCGGGCAAGGATGGCGAGCTGGAGCGCAGCCGCGCCATTGCTCCCACGCTGGAAGCATTCCATCCCGATGCACGGCTGGTGCGCGTGCAGCTGGATTTCATCTGCGAAAACCTGCCGCATCATGCCCAGCAGGCGTTCCTGCTGCATCCGCCGGCCAAGGCCCATTTCTCCTATCCGTGCCCATTCGGCGACTGCACCGGGATCTACCATCTGCAGGAACCCATTGCCGCGATGCTGAAGGGCGCTGTGACCAATGGCAGCGGCTCGCTGGTGTGCACGGGGTTGCGCGCGCGTGGCGGCGTACCGGGCCAGCCATGCGGGCAGGCGATGAACTACGCGATTGCCGTGCAGTACGCCCAGCCCGTAGCGCCCACGACAACGCGCCGGGCGACGGGAGCGGCCGCTTCGAGGTAGGTGCGGCCATGGCGCTCATGCGGCCGCAATACCGCCCGACATAAGCGCCTCTTTGCTGCCCGCTCACTTTGGACGATTCATATTCTCTGCAATCTCCTGGGCCACTAGCAAACGATAAGGTCCCGTACATGGGAGACAACCACGCTAAAGCTTGCTTCCCGGCACCCCCAGCTGGCTGAGCGCGTGGTCCTTGAGCGGCGCATCGTGGT
>JBDSGY010000426.1:0-6860 GCA_039918755.1 Steroidobacteraceae bacterium | reverse complement strand
GCCCGTGCCGAAATCGTCGATGGCGATGTTCACGCCCATTTGCCGCAGGCGCACCAGCATGCGGATCAGGCGCGGTGCATCCTGCACCACCATGCTCTCGGTGATCTCGATCTCCAGGCACTCGGGTGGCAGATTGAAGCGTCGCAGGCTCTCGAGCACGCTCTCGGCATAGCGCTCCTGCTGCAGTTCACGTGGTGACGCATTGATCGAGATCACCAGTTTCTCGTGGCCGGCGTCGAGCCAGGCGCGCGCCTGGGCGCACGCGGCTCGCAACACGAAGCGGCCGATGTCCACGATGAGCCCGGTTTCCTCGGCGATGGCGATGAAGCTCGCGGGATAGACCATGGGCTCGCCCGGCGCCTGCCAGCGCACCAGCGCCTCGGTGCCGGTAATGCGGCCAGTGGCGATATCCACCCGCGGCTGGTAATGCAGCAGCAGATGCTCGCGCTGGATGGCCTCGCGCAGCCGCTGTTCCGCGTCAATGCGCTCGGTCATTTGCGCACGCAATTCGGCACTGAAGAAGCGCAAGGTGCTGCGCCCCTGGTCCTTGGCCAGATACATGGCCGCGTCGGCGTTCTTCAGCAGCGATTCCGGATCGCGGCCATGGTCGGGATAAAGCGCAACGCCGACGCTGGCGTTGACACGGATCTCGGTGCCGTTGAAATGCCAGATCTCGCTGGTGGCGCGCAGGATGCTGCGGGTGAGCGTGCGCGCGGCGGCTTCCTCTGCGCCTGGCACCAGCAGCACGAATTCGTCACCGCCTACGCGCGCGACGGTCGTGCCCGGCGGCGCGCAGTCCGTGAGGCGGGCGGCCATCACGCACAGCAGCTCGTCGCCGGCGTGGTGACCGAGGCTGTCGTTGATGTACTTGAAGCGGTCGAGATCGACGAACACGAGCGCGAATCGCGCGTCGCCGGCGCCAGCCTGGCTCACTGCTTCCTGCAGCCGTTCGCGCAGCAGCGAACGATTGGCAAGACCAGTCAGGTCGTCGAGGTGCGCCTGACGTTCGATGCGCTCCTTGTATTCGCGCAGCTCGGTGACGTCTTCCACCGTGCCTTCGTAGCAGACCAGGCGGCCCGCGTCGTCGTGCACGGCGCGGGCGTTTTCCGAGATCCATATCAGGCGGCCGTCATGGCGGCGAATCTGGGATTCGAAACCGCTCACGGAGCCCAGACGGATGGTGTCGATGAACGCCTGGCGGCGGGATGCGTCGACATACAACTGCGCGCCGATGTCGCTGAGGCTGTTCATCAGCTCCAGTGGCGAATCGAACCCGTAGATGCGCGCCAGCGCGGGATTCGCGTCGAGATAGCGGCCATCGGGTGAAGTGCGGAAAATGCCTTCGATGGCATTGTCGAACAGGCTGCGATAGCGCCGCTCTGCATTGCGCAGTGCGCGATACGTGGATTCGCGCGTGCTGATGTCCTGCACGATGCCTTCCACGGCCAGCACCTTGCCATCTGCGCAATACAGGCCAGTGCCGCGTTCCCAAACCCAGCGTTCCGCTCCGCCGCGATTCAGGATGCGGTATTCGACGTCGAAGCGGCGGCCCTGCGAAAGTGCGGCGTTGATGGCGCTGCGCACGCGCAGGCGGTCTTCGGGATGCGTCAGCTGCTCGTACGAAATGGTGCTGTTGAACAGGAGGTCGTCGGGCGCGTAGCCGGTGAGGGCCGGGCAGCCGTCGCTGACGAATTCCATGGTCCACTGCGAGTCGATGTGGCAGCGATAGACCATGCCGTCGATGTTGGCGATCAGGGTGCGCAGCATGCGCGCGGTTTCGCGCGCTTCCCGGCCGTCTTGGTCAGGAGCAGGGGAGGCGGGAACTGGCGAAACGGCAGGGGCCATGGCATTTCCGGACTGCAAGTGAGGGCCATTCTGCTTTCACTGCACCGGCAACAAAGGGTACCCATTCACATATTTTGCGATGCACCATGCGCGGGCGCGGCGCACGCCCGGTTGCACCAGTGTGATGCGCTCTGCCTTCAGCGCACCCGCAGTACGCGGGCCTTGTCCCGCTGCCAGTCCCGGTCTTTTTCGGTGGCGCGCTTGTCGTGCTGCTTCTTGCCCTTTGCCACGCCGATGCGAAGCTTTGCGCGTCCGGCTTTCCAGTACAGCTCGAGCGGCACGATGGTGTACCCCTCGCGTTCCACTGCTTCCATGAGGCGCTCGATCTCCGTGCGGTTCAGCAGCAGCTTGCGCGTGCGGGTGGGATCGGCGACGACATGACTCGAGGCAGAGTTCAGCGGCGACATGTGCGCGCCAAACAGGAAAATCTCGCCCGCGCGGATGAACACATAGGCCTCGGTCAGTTGCGTGCGGCCCGCACGCATCGACTTGACCTCCCAGCCCAGCAGCTGGATTCCGGCCTCGTAGCGATCTTCGATGAAGTATTCGTAGCGGGCCTTGCGATTCTCGGCGATCAGGGCTTTGCTGTTTTCGTTCGGGTCTTTGGCCATGCGTTATTATGCGTCATGCGAGAGATCAGGCGCAGCGCGCTGGTGCCGGCAACGACGCGCCGCATGTTCGAGCTCATCAACGACGTCGAGAATTATCCCCGGTTCGTGCCGGGTTGCAGCGCTGCGTCCGTGCTCGAGCGATCGCCCGCAATGTTGCGCGCCAGGCTCACTGTAGGCAGCGGCGCGTTCCACACTTCGTTCGTCACCCGCAACAGCCTGACCGCGCATTCCAGCGTCCACATGGAACTGGAAGAGGGGCCGTTTCGCAGCCTCGATGGTCTGTGGACGTTGACCCCGGTCCTTGCGCCCGACACGGGTGAGGAGATCGGCAGTCGCGTCGAGCTGAACCTGAAGTTCGAACTCAAGGGCGGGCTCGCCAACCTCGCGCTGGGGCCGGTCATCGAGCGCATGGCCGGTTCGCTGGTGGACGCCTTTGTCGCAAGGGCGCGGCAAAACCGCGCGCCAGATCCGGGCTAGCGCCGCGGCGGCCCGCCGGCTCCGCCAGGCAGGGGTCCGCTGGCGGGCGGCGTGCCCGGAGGCGCTGCCGTGGGGGGCACGGCTGCAGGTTCTGGCGGCAGAAATTCGCTGGCGGGCGTTGCGGGCCCATTCGCGACGTCGTCCGCCCGCTCGATGCGATCGACTTTCTCGTCCTTGAAATACACCGTCATGCGCTTGCTGTACGGTTTGAGCTTGCGGCCGGCCTGCACGTAGTAGTAGTAATCCCAGCGTTCCGTATCGAAGCCATTCGGCACCATCGGCGTGCCCAGCAGGAACATCACCTGGGAGCGCGTCATGCCGGTTTCGAGCTGCGAGACCTGGATGGGATCGAGGACATTGCCCTGCTGAATGGGCATGCGGTAAATGCAGCCGGCTGTCACGGCGAGCGTGCTGAAAAGTGCGAGCGCAGCCAGCGCGCGCGAGCCGCGCAGCAAGAACAGGAAGGTCGCCGGAAAGTGAGTAGGTCGCATGGTGTCGGTTGTCATTGTAGAATCCGCCATATTACCTGACGTACACGGAGCCCACTCAATTGGAAGGCAAAGACCTGCGAAATGCCGGGCTCAAGGTCACCTTGCCCAGGCTCAAGATCCTCGAGATTCTCGAAGGCGACAGCGTCCGGCATAAATCGGCCGAGGACATCTACAAGTCGCTGCTGAGCTCCAACGAGGACATCGGCCTTGCCACCGTTTACCGTGTGCTGACGCAGTTCGAGGCAGCGGGCCTTGTCACCAGGCATCATTTCGAGAACGGCATGGCTGTTTTCGAGCTGAACCGGGGCGACCATCATGACCATATCGTCTGCTTGGACTGCGGCAAGGTGGAAGAGTTCGTCGACGCCGGCATTGAAGAGCGGCAGAAGACCATTGCCGCCCAGCGCGGCTTCGACATCCACGATCACTCGATGATCATGTACGGCCGCTGCCGCCGGACGGACTGTCCGTCCAGGGCCGCTGCCGCCGCGGCGAAGAAATAGTCTCAGCTCTGGGCGCGGCCGCGTTTGAGCTTGGCGGTATCGCCGTTGGTGGCTGCGGGCGCCGACAGCATCTCGCGGGCGTGCGCCAGCGCCTTGTCGGTGATCTGGGCGCCGCCCAGCATGCGAGCCACTTCCTGCACCCGCTCGTTGCCGCTGAGTTCCGCCAGGCTGGTGCGCGTGCTCTTGCCATCGGTGAGTTTGAGCACTCGCAGATGATGATGGCCCTGCGCCGCCACCTGCGGCAAATGGGTGACGCACAGCACCTGGCTGCGCGCACCCAGCGCGCGCAACTGTTTGCCGACCACTTCGGCCACAGCACCACCGATGCCGGCATCGACTTCGTCGAACACCATGCAGCGGCGCTCGTCGGCGACACAGGCCACCTGCACGGCCAGTGACAGTCGCGCCAGTTCGCCCCCGGAAGCCACCTTGGCCAGCGGCCGCAGCGGCTGGCCCGGGTTGGCGGTAACGCGGAATTCGATCTGGTCGAGCCCGTGGGGCTGCGGTTCCGTGGAGGAATGCGGGGCGATTTCGACCTGGAACTTGCCACCGGCCATGCCCAGCGTGTGCATGCGCGCAGTGATTTCCTTGCTGAAGGTCTTGGCCGCGGCGGCGCGGGACGCGGACAACTGCTCGGCGAGCTTGCGATAGGCAGTGAGTGCGTCGGCCTGCTGCCGACGCAGCGTAGCCACATCCTGTTCCGCAGTTTCCAACGCTTCGAGTTCGGTGCGCAATGCGATGCGATGCGCGGGCAGGTCGGCCTGTGCCACGCGATGCTTGCGCGCCAGCTCTTCGGCCGCAGCGAGCCGCTTTTCGACCGTGGACTGGCGGGCGCTGTCCATGTCGAGGGATCTGGCATAGCTTGCGAGCTCACGCGCGGCCTCGGTGATGCGGATGGCCGCTTCATCCAGCAATGGCATGACCGCCTGCAATGCCGGATCCACCGACAGCAGCGGCCGCAGCGCCGACTGCGCACGGGCCAGTTGCGCCTGGGCCGTGTCGTTTTCGCCTTCGTACAGAAGCTGCGCAGCAAGCTGGGCGCCTTCGACCAGCCGGCCGCGGTTGCCCAGGCGCGAGGCCTCGGCGGCAAGTTCGGCGGCCTCGCCGGGTTTCAGATCCAGCGCGGCGAGCTCGCCATCCTGGAAGCGCAGCAGTTCGATGCGCGCGTCCCGGTCGCGCAGTTTGGATTCGATTTCCAGGTGCCGGTTGAGCAGCGCCAGCCACACGCGATGCGCCGCTTCCACCTGTTCGGTCACGGGTTCGAGCCGGCCATACTGATCGAGCAGCTCGCGCTGCGAACCCGGACGCACCAGTGACTGGAATTCATGCTGGCCATGCACGTCGAGCAATGCGCCGACGATTTCGCGCAGCTGCTGCACGGGCACGGCCGTGCCGTTCAGGTAGGCGCGCGAGCGGCCGTCGGCGTTGATGATCCGGCGCACCAGCAGTTCTTCGTCGGCCTCGATGGATTGCGCTTCGAGCAGGTCGCGCAGCGAGCGTGGCACGTGGCGGATGTCGAAGGTGGCGGCAATCTCGGCCTTCTCGGCACCGGCACGGATCTGGTCGGCTGCAGCGCGCGCGCCGCATACCAGCGTCAGTGCATCGACGACGATGGATTTGCCCGCGCCGGTCTCGCCGGTGAGCACGGTGAGGCCACTGGCAAAATCCAGTTCCACCGATTCGACGATGGCCAGGTCGCGGATGTGCAGGTGGGTCAGCATGTCCTTGAAACCCTAGCGTTGGTGCTCGGAGCCGCCGCCACCCCAGTGCAGCTTGGAGCGCAGCAGCCGGAAATAATCGTAGCCCGGAGGATGCAGCAGCGTGATGCGGTGGATCGATGGGCGGATTTCCAAACGGTCGGTGGCCAGCAGTTCGCCGAACACCACGCCGTCGCAGGTGACCTGCGCGCGCGTGTCGTAACGATCGTGCAGCAGGATGGATACGACGCTGCGCCCCGAGATGACGATGGGGCGATCAGCCAGCGTGTGCGGACAAATGGGCACGACGACCAGCACATCGAGCTTCGGATCGACGATGGGGCCGCCGCAGGACAGTGCATAGGCGGTGGAGCCGGTGGCGCTGGCGACCACCAGGCCGTCGCCGCCGTGGGTATTGACGAAGCAGCCGTCGACGCGCGTTTCGAAATCGAGGATGCGGCCCGTTTCCCATTTCGCCAGCACCACGTCATTGAGAGCGAGCTGGGTGCGTTCACTGCCGTCCGCAGCAACGAGGCGCGCCTCGAGCAAGGGACGGTGATCGGGCTGGCAGCGGTGTTCGAGGGCAGCGTCCACGCACTGGAGCATGTCCTGAGGCATGACATCGGTCAGGAAGCCGAGCCGGCCGCGGTTGATGCCGAGCAACGGTATGCCGCTGGCCGCGACCAGCCGCGTGGCGTACAGCAGCGAGCCGTCACCGCCGATCACGATGGCCAGCTGCGCGCGGGCCACGAGTTCTTCGTCACTGACGCATGCCGCAAGGTCGGCGAACTGCTGGTTGGTGGCGGTCTGCTGCAGCAGGATGGTGAGCCCGCGCGAGCGCAGGTGCGGCAGCAGCGCAACGGCTGTTTCCCGCACCGTGTGTTCATCGAAGCGTCCGAGCAGGGCGCAGGTCTGAATCGGGCCGTCCATGTCAACCTAGTTTACTTGGGCCGGGAGGCGCGCCTGGGGTCGTTTTGGACCCCTTATGTGAGGAATGCGGTGACGCATGCAGCAAGCTTGACCGCGGGCAGCCGGCGCGGCTAGCGTCCACGGTTACCAATGAGCCAGGATCCACGCGACGAATCGCAGCTTTCCGACCGCGCCCAGCAGCTGCTGAAGGTGCTGATAGAAAGCTATATCCGCGATGGTCAACCGGTGGGTTCGCGCAGCCTGTCCCGTGATTCGGGCATGAGCCTGAGCTCCGCCACCATCCGCAATGTGATGGCGGATCTGGAG
>JBDSGY010000425.1:0-3351 GCA_039918755.1 Steroidobacteraceae bacterium | reverse complement strand
ACATGAAATCCATCAGTTCCACCACGTCCTGCGGGAACTCGTCGGAATTCGACTCCAGGTTGCGCCGCAAGGCGCGCGCGGTGAGTTGATCCGATCCCGGCGCGCGTCCCAGACCGAGATCGATACGACCCGGAAAAAGCGATTCGAGCGTGCCGAACTGCTCGGCAATCACCAGCGGCGAGTGATTCGGCAGCATGATGCCGCCGGCGCCGACGCGCATGCGCTTGGTCACCGCAGCAACCTGCCCGATCACCACCGCGGTGGCGGCGCTGGCGATGCCGGGCATGTTGTGATGTTCGGCCAGCCAGAAACGCTCGTAACCGAGCTTGTCCGCATGCTGCGCGTATTCCAGCGTATTGCGCAGCGACTGGCCGATATCGCTGCCCAGTGGCACATGCGCCAGGTCGAGGATGGAAAGTTTCATAGATATCTCCGCAGGTCCTGGTGCACGAAGCCGGCGAGCGGCGCATCGAACGCGCGACCCAGCGCGATGAACTTGAAGGTCTCGCCCATTTCGGTGGGCATCAGCAGCTGCCGCGCCTCCGCTGCACGACGCAGACGCACTTTCTCATCTGTTGCGGTGACGATCTCGTTTTCAATACCCAGACCCAGCAAAGCACCGGCCTGCGTGGCGTAACCCAGCACCTCGAGCCCGGCCGCGTCGGCCGCTTCCGCCACCTGGGTGAAATCCACCCAGGCCGTGAGGTCTTCCATCCCGGGATGGGCGAAGGGATCATCATGCGCCAACTGCCGGTAGTGACAGCGCAGCGTGCCGCGATTGCGTTGCGCGCTGTAGTAGTCGCGGCGCGGCAGGCCGTAATCGATGAACAGCGCCACACCGCGCTGCAGGGTGGCGGTGACTTCACCCACCCAGGGCAGCACCAGCGGGCACAGCTCGGATTCGTATCCCTCCGGCACCTCAGCCGCTGCAACCCTGGCGTCGATCGCCGCAGCGAAGGCTGCGCCAGCGACGCGATCGCTCCAGTGCAACGCGCCCTGCGCATCCATCGCCACGCCCAGTTCACACCATACGCCGCTGCGAATCACGAAGCGCTTGACCGGCAATGCATCCAGCACTTCGTTGGCCAGCAGGGCGCCCTGCCAGCCGGCGGCTGGTGGCGCATCGAGCCATTCCACGCGCATCGCGAGTGTGGCCGGCAGCGTGGCCAGCAGCTGTCGCTGCCGGTCGCGCAGATCGGCACTGATCTCCAGGATCAGGTAGCGATCGGGCAGTGTGCCAAGCAGCGCCATGGTCTGCAGCACATCGAAGGCCAGACGGCCGCTGCCGGCGCCGAGCTCAAGCACATCGCCACCGCCCAATGCCTGCAACACGCCCACGCAATGGCGCCCGAGGCAGCGCCCGAACAGCGGCGAGATCTCGGGCGCAGTGGTGAAGTCACCGCCGGCGCCGAGCTTGTGCGCGCCCGCGCTGTAGTAGCCGAGTCCCGGTTCATACAGCGCAATCCGCATGTAGGAATCGAACGACAACCAGCCGCCTGCGGCCGCTATCCGCGCGCGCAGCAGTTCGAGCATGCGCGTAGCGTGTGCAGACTCGTGCAGATCGGGCGGCATCGTCATAAGCTTGCCCGATGGAACAGACGTTGCGGGGCAAGGTTGTACTCATCACCGGCGGCGGCAAGCGCGTGGGCGCAGCCATCACGCGCAAGCTGCATTCTGCGGGGGCGGACATCGCCATTCATTACCACCGCTCGGCGCAAGCCGCGCAGGCGCTGTCCGCAGAACTCAATGCCATCCGGCCGACGTCCACCACGCCGCTGGGCGGCGATCTGCTGGATGTGAAAGTGCTGGCCTCGCTGGTCGAAGCCACGGTCGCGCGCTTTGGGCATCTGGACATTCTGATCAACAATGCGTCCACGTTCTATCCCACGCCAGTGGGATCGATCACCGAAGCGCAGTTCGACGACCTGATCGGCACCAACCTGCGCGCGCCGCTGTTCCTCGCGCAGGCGGCGGCGCCACACCTGCAGGAGCGGCAAGGCCTGATCCTGAACATCGCCGACATCCACGGCATGCGCCCGCTGAAATTCCACACCGTGTACAGCCCCGCCAAGGCCGGGCTGATCATGCTGACCCAGTCGCTGGCGCGGGAACTGGCGCCGTCCGTGCGGGTGAACGCCATCGCGCCAGGCCCGGTGGAGTTTCCGGAGAAGGGCCTGACCGACGACATGAAGCAGGCCATCATCGACAAGACGCTGCTGAAGGGTCGCGGCTCGCCCGACGACATCGCCCGCGCGGCCTTGTTTTTTGCCACCGAGGCGCCGTACATCACGGGGCAGATCCTGGCCATCGACGGCGGGCGCAGCGCCAACGCCTGAAGCGGGCGTCAGCGGTGAATCATTTGCGGTAGACGCCCGGCGTCACACCCACGATGCGGCGGAAGGTGCGGATGAACCGGGTGGCATCCGAGAAGCCGACTCTTGCCGAGATCTCCGCCACCGAAAGCCCGCTGCTGGCCAGCAGAGTCCGTGACTTCTCGATCCGCCGTCGCAACAGGAACTGATAGGGCGTCTCGGACGTGGTGCGCTTGAACGTCCGCAGGAAGTGAAAGCGGCTGAGGCCGGCGAGGCCTGCCAGGTCGTCGAGGCTGATCTGGGTGTGGAGATTGGCGTCTATGTAGTCCGCGATCCGCGCTTCCAGCGTGTTTGTGAGCAGGCCGGCGGATTGCGCCGCAATCGCGAGTCTTTCCTGCCGCAGGATGCACAGCTCCAGCACCGCAATCGTACACAGCGTTTCCAGGTACATCGCGTCCGGCGGCTCTGCCGCCGTCAACGCGCCCTGCATCTTCTCGAGCGTGAAGCGCAGGCCGGGATCCGCGAAATAGATGCTGGGCCGCGATGGGATGTGCAGCAACTTCTGCTCCATCTGCGCTTCCAATTGCGACGGGTCCATGTAGAGCGCCGTGAAGGAATGCCCCGCCTCGGGCTGCACGGACCAGCCCCACACGCGACAGCCTGCCGGCACGAAGGTCATGAGTCCCCGCAGATCCTTGCGTTGCCGCGTTTCGGTTCCGTCGGCGAAAATTTCGCCATCCGATAGGCGCATGTCGTGCAGCGCGAGATAGTGCGTGCTGCCGAGCCACTGGAATTCCACCCCCTCCGGCGCATCCACGGGATGGTGATGCAGCGAAAATCCTGCGGCCGTGAAAGTCTTTGTGGACCGCAGCCTGTCTTCGCTGTTCGCCGGCTTCACGCCGACCTCTTCCAGCAAGCGCGAACGAGCGGGTGCTTGCAAGGCGCCGCCCGGGAATTTGTATCGGTACTTGGACCCCACAAAAAACTTGTACCGAACGAAACCGTGCATCGCAACGCCGCAACTTGTCTTGCCCTCATT
>JBDSGY010000424.1:0-2737 GCA_039918755.1 Steroidobacteraceae bacterium | reverse complement strand
GCGTTGTGGGCACCACTGCGGCGTTCCTTGCCGTAAAGGGTGCGGTAGTACCGTAACGCCTTCTTCAGATTGCTGACTCTGAGCAGTGCGCTATCCACGCGCTCCGGAGTGATCATGCCCTGCAGGGCTGGCACGAGATCCGACGGCACCGCTGCGGTTACCAGTGTGTCGGGAGACGGAAGGAATTGGATCTCGATGCCGTCAGGGTCGGTGAAGATGCCGCCAACGCCCGTACTGCCGCCGAATTCGCCAAAGCCCGCTGCCTGGAACTCAACCTTCATTTGCGCGAATGTGGCCGCTGATTTGTCGCGCCAGTTGACGACCGAGGTGCAGAAGTGGCCGATGTAATTGCCTCGACCGCGCGACGCGCCCACGGCCAAATACCCGACGGCACGGTTATCCGGCAATGGGCCCAGCAGCACAAAGTAGCGCTGCCCGCCTTGAAATGGTTGGGCATGAAGCGTCGTGCGCAGCAGCCCCATGTAGAAGCGCGTGGTCTTCTCCACATCCGCCACGATCACGTCCAGGTGATCAAGGCCGGGCGTGTCGAGTGGCAGCAGGCGCTGCTCTGCAAAGGAGATCTGCGGCATCGCGCCCAGCATGGCCAGCGCGCCCACCAGGTGGCGTCGGTCAAGGTTCATCGCGTTCCCGCAAGACTGCACTGGCAGCGAATAAGTTCGTGGCTGACCACATGATGCTGATGCCCCCTTTTGGCCCTGATGCAATGGCCAATGCACTTGGCCACTTGCTCAGGACCGGGACACTGCACTGGAAAGGCTTCAGCGCCTAGTAACAAACCGTGAGACACGCCGCTGCCAATGTTAGTAACATCGAATAGCGGCGGGCGCGGTGGCCGCAGGCAGTCGGACTGCCGCGGCTATACTGATTGCACGCGTGCACAAAAGGACTCCCGCAGGGGCAGAAAATGCACGCTCACAGCACGATCGAACCGAGCGAAGAAGCTATCCAGGCCGAATTGCAGCAGGTGTTAACTGGCAAGGCTCTGTCCAAATCAGCTGCGAACCGCCGTCTGCTTACCTATCTGGTGCAGCGATCCTTGGCCGACGGGGAAGGCCCCAAGGAGCTAGAGATTGCGATCGATGTGTTCGGGCGTGATGCCAGCTTATATGGTGCAGACGATTCGATGGTGCGGGTTGCCATGCGCAGCCTGCGACAGAAGCTACTGGAACACTACACAGGCGGCGGCCGGCATGACGAGTTCGTGCTGAGCATCCCACGGGGCGCTTACCGAGTCACGGCCACGCGCCGCACGACGACTAATTCGAAAGAAAGGTGGATGGCCTCCGCGGTGACAGAGTCGGCTGGGGCAGCGCCGCTGGCTGCCCTACCTGCAAGGGTACCGTCTCGCCGGTGGCGACTTGCGGCGCTGTCCCTGTTGTCACTTCTGGCGTTGTCACTAGCCGCCAACCTGTGGGTCTGGAGGTCGCAGGATCAGCGTGGCGACCGGCGAGTGCGTCAAAGTGCTTTATGGGCACCCATTACGCAGAGCCAGCGGCCGGTAATGTTCGTTCTGGGCGACTTGTTCATGTACACGCAGGCGGATGCGAATACCGGGCACACACTCACAGTGCGCGACCCGCGAATCAATAGCAGCGACGACCTGCGCGCGCTCATCGCTCGCCAGCCGGCGCTGGCCGCCGGAAGTGGGCTGCGCTACTCGACAATGCTGCAGAAGAGCACTGCGATAAGCATGGTTGAGATTCTGCAGATTCTCGGCAACCGTGGCCGTCAGGTGGAAGTGCGGCTGCGCGACGAGTTGCGGGCGGAGGATCTGCACCGCTACGACATCGTTTACGTGGGCCCTGTTACAAGGCTTGGTCCACTGTCCAGCGACTATCACATGCAATCTCGCTTCCGTTTCGATGGCGCGAACTCCGGTATCACGGATACCGTGACGGGGAAGGCCTATCATCCCGAAGGCAGTCTGGGCGACCGCCACAAGGATTACGCGCTGGTGGCGCGCTACCCCGGCCCCGTTGGCAACACCATCATGGTGTTTACCTCCGGCGGGCGCAGCGCCGGGTTGTTGCAGGTCGTTCGTACCCTCACGACGGCAGAAGGGCTCAACCAATTCTGGCGGTCGGACGGCGTCGCCGTTACACCTCCGCCCGCGTTCGAAGGGTTAGTGGCCGTCTCGGGCTACAAACAAACCGATTTATCCGCGGTTCTCGTGCAAATGCACGCGCTGAGCGGCTCGAAAGGCGCTGTCGCCAGCGTGCGCTGACCGCTGGGCTTGCCGTAGGCGATGACGCCAAGTGAACTGAATAGCGGGCGAGACGATCGCCCGCTCATGATTTCTCGAGATACCAGGCGCGGTCCGTTTCGGTCACTTCGGCTTCGAAACGGGCCAACTCCTGCTGCTTGATGGCGAGGAGAACTTTCAGGAAGTCTTCGCCCAGCGCGTCGCGCAGGAAGGCCGAACCGCGCGCCCGCGCAATTGCGTCATGCCAGGTAACAGGCAGCGCGGGCGCTTGCGCGCTGGATGCATTGGCCGCAGCGGCGGCAACGTAACCATTGCCTTCGACGGGCGCGCCCGGATCCAGCCTGTCCCGGATGCCAAGCGCTGCGGCTGCAAGCACGGTGGCCGCAGCCACATAGAGATTCACATCGGCGCCACTGAAGCGATGCTCGACATGGCGTGATGCTGGAGGTCCGGCCGGAATTCGCAGACTGACGCTGCGATTGTTCACTCCCCAGCTCACCGCCACGGGCGCAT
>JBDSGY010000423.1:0-10953 GCA_039918755.1 Steroidobacteraceae bacterium | reverse complement strand
GACAAATTCTTCCTCGCCACCAAGACGCCGCTGGGTGGCGATATCTCCGGTGGCAAGGCCGTGCTGGACGATTCGTTCCGGCGGCTTCAGGTCAGCAGGATCGACCTGCTGCAGATCCACAATGTATACGGCATCGCTGAACTCCTGCCGCATTTCCATGAATACAAGACTGCGGGCAAGGTGCGCTACATCGGCATCACGACTTCGGTGGACAACCAGTACGACCAGTTGATCGATACGGTGAACAGGAACAAGTTCGACTTCCTGCAAGTGGATTATTCCGTCGGGAACCGCAGTGCCGCGGAGAAGGTGCTGCCGCTTGCGCAGGAAAAGGGGATGGGCGTGTTCATCAATGTGCCCTTCGGCGGTCGCGGTCGCAGCTTCTTTCCGCGCGTCGCGGGCAAGCCCGTGCCCGAGTGGGCGGCCCAGGAATTCGACGCCACGACATGGGCGCAGTTCTTCCTCAAATACATCATCTCCCACCCGGCGGTGACGGCGACGATTCCGGGCACCACGACGCTGGCCTTCCTCGAAGACAACCAGCAGGGCGGACGCGGACGCCTGCCGAATGCCGCGCAGCGCAAGAAGATGGAAGAGTACTGGGACGCACTGCCCGCCTGAATCGCACTTGAGAACCAGGGGCTTTCGGTTGCGCGAAAGCCCCGTGTTCGTCCACGCGCTGCGCAGAGGCTATTCCAGAATAAAGGTCACCTTCAGCAGCACGCGGTACTCGGTGATCTTGCCGCCCTTGCCGCATTCGACTTCCATCTCTTTCACCCACGCGCCCCGCACGTTCTTCAACGTCTTGTTGGCCCGCGCCACGCCCATTTCCACGGCGTCTTCGAAGCTCTTCTTGCTGCTCGACTTGATCTCGGTAACTCGCGCTACGGTCATGTCAGTCTCCTTCACTTTGCAGATTCGAGTGCGAAGGCCAGCAGCACGTTGCCTGGCCGGCCGACCAGCCCACCATACCCGGCATTCACATACAGCATGCCATCGGCGACGATGGGGCCGGGACCATCCATGCTCGCGCCGTTCGCGGTGACGCCGTTGACAGTGGGGAACGGTCGATTTGCATCGAAGGTCCACAACACTTTCCCGTCGACGGTGGAATATGCGCGCAGGCCACCATCGTGGGCACCGCTGAACACCGCGCCTGGAATGACCGTGACCGCACCGCCCTGGCCGGCATCGCAACCTGGCTTCTTTTCACCACACAGCAGCTTCTGCGGCGGCATCTGCCACGCAATGCTGCCGTCGCGCAGGCGAATGGCAGTCATGCCGCCCGCAACCGGGGCGAGGAAATCGTTGGTGCCGGTGTAGAAGTTGACGTCATCCACGGCGCCACCCCACTGGCCGCCGAGACCGCTGCCCTTGCCGAACGCGGCCTGCCAGACCGGCGCGCCCTGCTTGTCCGGATCCATTGCAAACGCAATCGCCGACTTCTGTGGAATGACGATCAGATCCTTGCCGGCTACGCGTGCGAGAATCGGCGTGGCCGAAAAGTCGAAATCAGGGCCGAGCGTTTCAGGGCAGCCTGGGTTGTCCGGATTCTTCGCCTGGCACCCCATGGTCCATTGATCGTCAGCAGTGACCTGCCGGAACCAGCGTACGGCGCCGGTCTTCTGATCGAAGGCGATGATGCCGTTGGTCATCTTCTGCGGCGGATCCGCGAAGGCATTGCCGGTTGCAGCATAGACTACGCCGCGTTTCACATCGATGGACGGCGCAGACCAGATGGAGCCGCCCGCCGGTCCAAACATCTGCACGCCTTTCTTGTCCTTGGCGCGCGGCTGTGAAGGATCGATGGTGTAGGTTTTCCACAGCACCTTGCCCGTGCTGGTGTCGAGCGCGGACAGCGAGCCGCGGAAGGTGCAGCAGCCGTAGCCGTTGCTGGCGCCGCGACCTTCTTCGCTCAGGCCCTGCACGCCGATGAACATCCGACCGTCGTAAACGATGGGCGCGCCGGTGATGGACGCCGAAGCATGATCGTCTATGCGACGCGTCCAGATCTGCACGCCGGTCTGCGCATCCAGCGCATAGGCATTGGCGCGGCTGTCGCCGATGAACACGGCATATCCACGGCCGCCGCTGGCATTGCGGTAGGGCGCGACCGAAGGCGCCGTGCGCACACCGGCCTGTGCCTTGAAAGTCCAGTAGTTGCAGCCGGTCTTCGGATTCAAGGCGTGGACTTCCCCGTTCTCGCTGGCCACGAACAGCCGACCGCCGGCCAGCGCGGGCTGGGTGCGTGCCGAACCGACGCCTGCGTAGCCGAAGGCCCACTTGAGCTTCAGTCGCGGCAGATCTGCCGCGGTGATGCCGCCGTTGGCAGCGCTCTGAAAGCGGGTGGCGGCCGGGCCGTTGCCGTGACCGTTCCAGGACGGGCCCCTAGCGGGATCCTTCATCTTGTTGCTGTCAGTGCAGCGATTTACGACCTGTGACCCGGTTGCGGGTGCCGCAGACAGGCGCTTGCCCGACGCGTACTCGGCAGCCAGGCGGCGCTGGGCATCGTTCAACAGCGATCCCTGCACCACCATCTTGCCGCTGGTCAGCGCAGACAGCACGGCTTCGGCCGTGAACAGGTGCAGCTGCGCGCGGGTGGGAGCCTTCTCGTTGGGGCTGCCTGCGGGAGGCGTGGTCTCCATGTGACACAGTGCGCACTGTGTGTTGAAGAGCAGCTCGTCTTCGGCACCCTGGGCCGCCAGCGCGCTCCCGGCGAAAAAGGCCATGGCCAGCAATCCGATTACGCGTACGCGCATGTGCGCTCCCCCTTGTTGGAACCGCTGATTATAGGGAAAGCCGGCACTTCCGGCGCGGCATGAAATTGCCGCCGCGAGTGCGGGGAACCTTGACCCGGATCATCTTCTGGAAGGCCCCCGGAAGGTAGGATTTTGCGCCAATGACCACAGGCACGGATAGCTGGGAGCCGATCGAAGCGGCGCAGGTGCAGATCGGGCACTACATCAAGATCAACCATCGCTGGTTCGATCACCCGTTCGTGCGCCGGATGTTCCAGATCACCTCCGAGCGCGAGATCGCGATCATCCGCGATGTCGAGCTGAGCCGGATGTTCGTCGATCACCGGCGCTCTGCCGTTCTGGGCGCCGCCGCAGAAGAGCCAGTTGCTGCAGCAGCGCCGCCTGGTGAGGCTGTGCCGGCAGAAGGCGCTGTGGCCGCAGCGTCTGCAGCCGCAGACGAAGAGCAAGCCGCCAAGATTGCGGAGCAGGCGCGCATCAACGCGCAGCGTGAATCACTGGCTGCGGCGCGCGCCCGTGACCGCGTGACGCTTGAACGTGGGCAGGCGCTGATGTCGGCGCTGAGCTCCGCGGACGCCACCAGCGCAAAGCTGGTGGATGAATTCGTCGACTACCTGGTGGCGATGTTGAACAACAGCACGACGCCGCTGGCGCTGGCCGCGTCGACCGCGCCCCCGCATTCGACCAAGCGCTACGCGTTGCAGAGCAGTGACGCCGTGAGCCTGGTCGCCATCATCGGCAAGCGCCTGGGATTGAAGCCCGCACAGCTGCGCGTGCTGACGCAGGCTGCCGCCACCCATATCCTGGGGCTGGCACGGCTGCCGCCGGAGTACCTCGATGAGGATCCGAATGCAAAGCATTTCAGCAGCGCCGCGTTCCGCCATTATCCGCTGCTCAGCGCATCCATCCTGGAACAGAGCGGCGGCTTCTCATTCGACGTGCTGCGCATCGTGCGCGAGCATCGCGAGCGACCGGATGGCAGCGGCTTCCCGCGCGCGCTGCGCGGCGATGCGATTCACCCGCATGCGCTGATCCTCGGCGCCGTGCGCGACTTCCAGATCCGCAGCAATGGCGCGACTTCGCCAGCCGTGGCGCTGGCCTACATGCACCGCCATTTCCGCAGCCTGTATGGGGCGGAGATATTCGGCCACCTGGTGTCGGCGCTGCTTGTCTATCCGGTGGGCACGTTCGTGCAGCTGTCGGATGGCTGCGTCGCGCGCGTGTTGAGCATCAATGAAGCGGCGCGCATGTCGCCCGTGGTAGAAGTGTTTGAAGACAGCTCGACACTGCGCGACTGGATCACGCTCGATCTGTCGCAGTGCCCGGGGTTGTCGATCGTGCGCGCGCTGGATACTTCCTATCTGCCGCCGCGGATGTTCGAGACCGCGCGTCGCGCCAGGCTGGACGGTGCACGACCACCGAAACCGGCTGCCCCGGAAGCCGCGGCTGCAGAGCCCGTGGCAGAGGCGCCCGCCATCAGCGCTGCGGGCTAGTTGCGCCGGGCGTCAGGCGTCGGGCGAATAGTGACCCCACAGGCTCTTGAACGACGCCAGCACGAACTGCTTCGAATCGCCCCACTGCGCCTCGTATTCCTTCGCCGGGCCTGACGCATAGGCTTCATCCGGACCCATGCCCTTGATCAGCTGCTTCACGCAGCGGTCATAGATCTGGAAATACATGTCACGCTGCGCCTGCAGGTCCTTGCGCGTGATGATCGGGCCGTTGGCCGGCACGATGCGCGTGCTGTCGTTGGCAATCTTCAGTAGGCGGTCCTGCGCGCCCACGAGGCCACCGATCCAGCCACCGGTCTGCCAGTCGAGCAGCGGCCAGCCCGCGCTGGACACGACGCCCCCGGCCACCAGCACATTGGCCCCTGCCAGGTACACGTAGAGATCGCCATCAGTGTGCGCCTGGCCCAGGTGGCCATAGGTGATCTGCTCGCCACCGAACTCGAGTTTGTCGGTGGTATAGAAGCTCTTGTTCGGCCGCGCAATCTGCGGCACGGCCGGAAATGGCGCTGCTGCCCAGTCGACGATGATCTTGCGCGTCATCCACAGCCGGGTGTTTTCCTGCGCGATGATGCGCGCGCCCTGCTTGCCCAGTGTTTCGTTGGAACCGGTCTGCTCCGGATGCCAGTGCGAGTTGAAAAGGGTGTGCACCTTCCTTGCGTCCACCGATTTCAGTGCGAGCTTCAGCAGTGCACCCGACTGCTTGCGGGACCCACCATCCACCAGCAGTGCCCCCTCGGGCGAACCCAGCGCCAGCACATTGCCACCGGCGCCGGTGAGGAACGAAAGCCGCGGGCCCAGTGACTGGGCGGCGAGCGGGGCAGCGGCTTCGCGCGCCCAGAGCGATCCGAGCGGGGCTGCAAGCGTCGCGCCTGCAGAAGAGAGCGCGGCTGCCTGCAGGAAGCCGCGACGGGAGAATGGCGTCATCGGCGTATCAGACCTCGGCGAACAGGCCGGTGCTGTTGCCAAGCGTCGGCATCGGTACGCCGGCCCGATCCAGCAGCGTGAGCAGCAGGTTGGCATGCGGCGTGTCCTGCGGATAACGCAGGTGCTGCCCACCCTTGATGCGGCCATAGCCGCGTCCCATCACGACGTTTGGCAGTGGATCGTTGTTGTGCAGATCGCTGTTCGACATGTTGGCGCCGTAGAGGATGATCGAATGATCGAGCAGCGAGCCATCGCCATCCGGCGTGGTCGACAGCTTCTTGATGAATTTCGCGAAGACCTGCGTGTGGTAGGTCTGGATCTGGATCAGCCGCTCGATCTTGCTAGGATCATTGGCGTGATGCGACAGCGGATGGAAGGCCTCGGTGATCTGCAGGTTCGGATAGGTGCGCATGCTGACTTCCTTGGCCAGCATGAACGACGACACGCGCGTCATGTTCGACTGCCAGGCCAGCGCGATCATGTCGAACAGCGCATCGAGGTGATCGCCGAAGGCATCGGGCACGCCTTGCGGCGCATTGGGCAGGTCCATCTGCGCGCTCTTGCTGGTGGCAAGCCGCTGCACGCGCTGCTCCACTTCGCGCACCGATTCCAGGTAATCGCTGAGACGTGCCTGGTCGGCTGCACCGATGCGCTTGTTCAGCGCCGCGCCTTCGGACTTCACGTAATCGAGCAGGCTGCCGGTCTCGGTCAGGATCTGCTTGCGCTCCGGACTCGTGTCCCCCTGCCCGAACAGCTGGTAGAACACCTTGCGTGGATTGTCTTCCATCGGCAGCGGCTGGGTGGGCGAGCGGAACGCCACGGTGGTGCCGAAGCCGCAACCGGTGCCGCTCTGGCTGCAGGTGGCATTGCCGCCTTCGCCGGTGAGTTCCAGCGATGGGAGCGGTGTGTCACCCGCGAAATGGCGCGCCGCGAGCTGGTCTGCGGTGGTGCCTTTGTCTCCCTCGCGATCCTTGATGCCGTAGCAGGACAGCCATGTGCCGGCCATGATGCCGTGCGGATCCGAACTCTCTCCGCCCTTGTTGCGCAGGCCGCTGACGATCGTCATCTGCGAGCGAAACGCGTCCAGGGGCTTGAGGATGGGCGACATGGCGAAGTCGGTGCCGGTTTCGGCTGGCGACCAGGCCTTCATCACGGCGCCGTGCGGGAAGTAGATGAAGCCCATGCGCGGCGTGGGCTTTGCGGCCGTCTGCGCCAGCGCGGTGGCAGCTGGAATCATCGCATCCAGCAGCGGCAGTGCGATGGCCGCGCCGGCGCCCTGCAGCACCGTGCGACGGGAAAGGTGTTTCTTGGTGATGAACATGGCTGGCCTCTGTCTCACTTGATTGCTGCGGTTTGCGCCACGACCGGCGCAACCTTCTGTTCCGGCACCTTCGCCTTCACGAACTCATCGCTCAGCACGATGGCCGTGATGAGCGACGCGAACCTGTAATTGTCCACCGCTGCATTGCGCACGATGTTGCGGACATAGGGCATGTCATGCGCTTCGATCACGCGGCCCAGTGCATACATGATCAGCCGCTCCGTGACGTTCTGGACGAACGGCACGGGGTCCGCCAGCAATGCCGTGCGCAGCTCATCGACGTTGCGGACCTTCGTGCCGTCCGGCAACTCGCCCAGCGTATCGATATCGACGCGTGCAAAGCGGTCGATGCGCCGCGCCTTGCCGGTGGCGTCGAAGCCCTCGAGCGTGAAGCCGATGGGGTCGATGGCCGCGTGGCAGGAATGGCACTGCGGCTTCTGCCGGTGCAGCTCGAGGCGCTCGCGCACGGTCGCAGGCATGTTCTGCGCATTCGTATCCGGCAACGCGCCCACCGAGGGCGGCGGCAGCGGCGGCGGCGAGCCCATGATGCGTTCGAGCACATAGGCGCCGCGCAGCACCGGCGACGTGCGGTTCGGGTAGGCGCTGGTCATCAGCACACCGCCCTTGCCGAGCAGACCCCAGCGTGAGGAATCCGCAAGCTTCACCTTGCGGAACTGGTCGCCGCGCACCGAGCCGATGTCGTAGTGCAGCGCGAGGCGCTCGTTGAGATAGGTGTACGGCGACGACAGCAACGCGAGGACGCTCTGGTCATTGCGCACGATGTCGTCCATGAACAGCGTGATTTCCTGCTGGAAGTCGTTGCGCAGGTCGGCGGCGCCGCTGGCGTACGGGAAGATCGCCGGATCGGGTGTGATCTCTGGCAGCTTCGTCAGGTTCAGCCACTGCGAACCGAAGTTGCTGGCGATCGTGATCGAACGGGGATCGGCCAGCATGCGCTTGACCTGCCGGCGCAGTTCTTCCGGCTCATGCAGTTTGCCGGCGCCTGCCAGGTCGAGCAGCGCGTCATCGGGAAGGCTGTTCCACAGGAAGAACGACAGCCGCGATGCCAGGCTGAGATCGTCGAGCCTGTAGATGGTGCCCGGAGGCAGTGCTTCTGGTGGCTGGTCGGTGCGATACAGGAAATCAGGATGCGCCAGCACGGCAGTGAGTGCGCGACGCACGCCCGCATCGAAGTCCGAAGCCTTGCGCCCCGCCTCGTAGAAATTCATGAGCCCGGCAAGGTCATGGTCGGTGACCGGACGCCGGAAGGCGCGACGCGCCATGTCGCCGATGACCTTGCGCGCGCACGGGGCTTCTTCGGCGGCGCTCTTCGGGTAGCAGCTGCTGAAGATATGCTTGCGCGCCTCGGTCTGGCTGACGCCGGTAGCATTGAAGGGGCCGCGGATCTCGAACGAACTGACGCGCAGCACGCGGTCCTGGCCGCCGCCGGGCGTATACATCTGCAGCCGGTCTTCCGATTCAGCAAAGGTGCGATGCCGGAAGGCCACCACGAACCGGTGGATGCCGGCCGCCGACTTGAAGCGGATGTTCTTCAGCCGCAGGTTGATGGCCTCGACCGCAGGGTCCTGCTTCTGGTCGATGGCCTTCATGTCAGCTTCGCCACCGATGGTGGTTTCGTAGATCAGCTTGCCGTCGAGCGTGACGACCAGCGGATTCTCGAACTCCATGTTGTAGACCCACAGCGCGGTGGCCATGTTGGCGATGTTGAGCACGTACTCGCCATCGGCCGGAAAGTTGTGATCCACCGCGATGCCGCCACGGGTGCCAAGCGGCAGGCCATCTTCGTGGAACAGCTGCGCGCTGGGTTTCTGCGCGCGATAGGTCGTGCCGGCGGGCAGCACATCCTTGTTGCCCATCGCCTGGACCACCACGGTGCGCGCCGCGGCGATGTACTGGTCAAGGAAGGAAGGCGTGACCTGCAGCGCCGCGGCGATGTTGTCGAACCCTTCGCGCGGTTCGTCACGCGGCAGCAGATCGGCTGGATCGATCTCGATGCCGAGCAGGTCGCGCACGGCATTGGCGTATTCCTTGCGATTGAGGCGATGCAGTCCCACATGGCCCGGGTCCGCATTGGTTGCGCCAGCCTGGTCGAGCCGGCCTTCCATCCACGCGATGAAGGCATTGCGCGTGGGCTTGTCCGGCATCTTGTGGCCGCCCGGCGGCATCTGCTGGCTGCGCAGCTTGCGCACGACCTTTTCCAGCACATCGATGTTCTGGGGAATGTCAGATTCGGTGATGGTGTCGAAGGCGACGCCGCCGGCCCAGTCTTCGGTGTTGTGGCACTCGGTGCAGTACGACCCGAACATGTTCCAGCCCACCGCGCTGCCCGCATGCGCGGTGGTCGCCGCCGGTGGCGCATCGGCAGCCATTACCGACCCGCTTGCACCGATGGCAAGAAAGGCAGCGACGAGCACCCTACTAATGCGAGAATCTTTCAACGTAACTGACCTTTCGCAAGAGCCTGTTTGAGCATGCACTTCCGACACCGGAAAAGCCGCTGGAGGATATGCGATACCACCTGCGTAAACCATTGGCAGCATCGCTCCACCTATAGACCTTCTGTGGTTCCTTCCGTTCATTTGCTGAATGCGTCTGAGTGCGGTTCCGCATACCGGGCAGAGCCATGCTGAGCGGCCCGAAGTTGCGCCTGGCGGGCCTGCTGGTGGCGGTGCTGGGAGCAGGGTGGTATCTGGGTCGGGCACAGTCCGGCGCACCCGCGGCCAGCAGCATGAATGCTGCGCCGCAGCACGAGGTGGGCGACGATGCGGCGCGCAGTGCGTTCGAGCAGCGAAGCAGCGGCCGAGTTATTGTCATCAACGGCGATGTTGAGCGCGTTTTGGCGGATGATCGCGACGGATCACCACATCAAAGGTTCATCGTCCGCACGCGGAGCGGATTGAGCGTGCTGATCGCGCACAATCTGGATCTGGCACCGCGGCTGCAGGGGCTTGCGGCTGGCGACCGGGTGACGGTGCTTGGCCAGTACGAATGGAACGAGAAAGGTGGCGTAATGCACTGGACCCATGGGGATCCTGCGGGTCGACACACAACGGGGTATATCGAATGGCATGGCCGGCGCTATCAGTAAAGCCTCACCAGGAAGGTCACCGCGTGGATCGCCTGGGCTGGTTGCGGGCAGCGGTGCTCGGCGCCAACGACGGACTCATCTCCACGGCCAGCCTGGTCATGGGCATGGCCGCTGCACAGCTGGGCAACTCCGCCGTGTTCATGGCGGGCCTTGCCGGACTGGTCGGTGGCGCACTGTCCATGGCTGCCGGGGAATACGTCTCCGTTTCGTCGCAGGCCGACAGTGAAACCGCAGATCTGGCGCGTGAGCGCCGGGAGCTGGAAGTGGCGCCGGACGCCGAGCATCGGGAACTGGCCGCCATCTACGTCCAGCGCGGCCTGTCGCGCGAAACCGCAGAACGCGTAGCGACCGAGATGACCGCCCACGATGCGCTGGCCGCGCACGCGCGCGATGAACTGGGCATCACCGACCAGAACCGGGCGCGTCCCCTCCAGGCGGCGGGTGCCTCCGCACTGGCGTTTGCGCTGGGGGCGGTGGTGCCAATGGCGCTGGCGGGCACGCTGCCCGATGCAAATCGTTCAGCGCTGATCTTTGTGATTTCACTGCTGCTGCTGATTGCGCTGGGTGCGCTCGGCGCGCGACTCGGTGGCGCCCGCATCCTGCCGGCCGCGCTGCGAGTGGGTTTCTGGGGCGTTGCGGCAATGGGTGCGACCGCGCTGATCGGCAGCCTGTTCAATGTAAGAGTCACATGAGCAAGGCCAGGGGCAAGACCATCGCTGCCGGCAAGGCGCCACTTTCCATCGTCATTCTTGCCGCGGGCCAGGGCAAGCGCATGAACTCGGATCTGCCCAAGGTGCTGCAGCCACTCGCGGGTGCGCCGCTGCTGCGCCACGTCATCGACACGGCCAAGCAGCTGCAACCCGCCGCCTTGCACGTGGTGTACGGCCATGGTGGCGACCGGGTACGCGCGCAGTTCGACACGGAAGACCTGGATTGGGCACTGCAGGCCGAGCAGAAAGGCACCGGGCATGCGGTGATGCAGGCGATGCCCGCGATACCGGACGACCACCGGGTGCTGGTCCTGTATGGCGATGTGCCGCTGCTGCAGGCCGCAACGCTGCGTGAACTGCTGGACCGGACTGCAGGCGGGCTGGCATTGCTGATCGTCGAACTGGGAGACCCGACGGGATACGGTCGCGTCTTGCGCGACGCGCGCGGCCGCGTGAAGGCGATCGTTGAACACAACGATGCCTCTGCGGCACAGCGGCGGATCCGCGAGGGCAACACGGGCGTGCTGGCGGCTGGCGCAAAGCAACTGCGCAGCTGGCTGAAGCGGCTGCGCAGCGACAACGCGCAGGGTGAGTATTACCTCACCGATGTGGTGGCCATGGC
>JBDSGY010000422.1:0-4298 GCA_039918755.1 Steroidobacteraceae bacterium | reverse complement strand
CGGAGATCAGGTTTTCGATGCCCATGGTGTCGAGCACCTGGCCACCGGGGCGCGGTGGCGCAATCTGGGTGTGCCCGGAGAAGATGAATATCGCAACAAGGGCGTCGCCTACTGTCCCCATTGCGATGGCCCGTTGTTCAAGGGCAAGGATGTGGCCGTCGTCGGCGGCGGCAATTCCGGTGTCGAGGCGGCAATCGATCTCGCCGGCATCGTGAAGCATGTGACGCTGATCGAGTTTGCGCCTTCGCTGCGTGCCGATGCCGTGCTGGTCAACAAGCTGCAGAGCCTGGCCAACGTGAAGATCATCACCAACGCCGAGACCAGTGAAGTGGTGGGCAACGGCACACAGGTCACTGCAATGCGCTACAAGGATCGCGGCACCGGCCTGAGCCATGAGCTCACGCTCGCGGGCATCTTCGTGCAGATCGGGCTGATCCCGAATACGGACTGGCTGCAGGGCGTCGTGAAGCTTTCGCCGCGCGGCGAGATCGAGGTCGACTCACGTGGCCAGACCTCCACCGCCGGCGTCTTCGCTGCCGGGGACTGCACGACGGTGCCGTTCAAGCAGATCGTCGTGGCCATGGGTGAAGGGACCAAGGCGGCCCTCGGTGCTTTCGAACACATGATCCGCACGCCGGTGATCGCTGCCGCGGCATAGCCCGCGCGGCGCCGGCAGACGCTAAACTCACGCTTCACGGGCTTTCGCCCGGAGGCGTCGCGTGTTCAAGTCCCGCCCCATCGTCCTCGGCCTGCTGGCGTTGCTGTGCGCGGGCGCGCGCGCCGATGAAGGCATGCATGTCTTCTGGGAAGTGACCGGCCGGCACAACACTCTCTATCTGCTGGGTTCCGTGCACCTGCTGCACAACAACGATCGGGCATTGCCATCGGTTACCGAGGCCGCGTACCTCGACGCAGAAACGGTGGTCGAAGAGGTCGACCTGTTTGCAGCCACCGCCGACCTGGCAGGCAGCGCCGGGCTTGCCTTGCAGACACTGCAGCCGGGCCAGACGCTTGCCGCCGTGCTGGGTCCCGAACTGCATGCGCGACTGCAGAAAGAGGCGGCCGCGCTGCACATCGACACGGATTTGCTTTCCAGCATGCAGCCCTGGTATGTCGCCATGCTGCTTACGCAGACACGTCTGCTGCAGCAGGGCTTCAGTCCCACGGATGGCGTCGACTTCCAGATTGCCGAACGCGCACGCCGCGACGGCAAGCCTCTGCGCGGTCTGGAAACCGCCGTGGAGCAACTGTCGCTGTTTGCAGATCTCTCACTGGAGGACCAGCGTGATTTCCTGCTCACCACGCTGGATGAACCCGACGCCGGCAAGGAGCTCGCCGACATCACGGCGGCCTGGAGACGTGGCGATCTGGCGTTGCTGGAATCCCTGCTGCGCCAGGGTGCAGAGGAATCGCCGGCGTTCTTCAAGACACTGACCACCGATCGCAACCTGCGCTGGCTGCCGCAGCTTGAAAAGATGCTCGCCGATCCCGTCAATGACTTTCTGGTCGTGACCGGCGCATTGCACATGGTTGGCAGCGACGGTCTCGTCACCTTGCTGCGCAAGCAGGGCTACAAGGTCGTGCAGAAATGACAGCTTGGCGGCAAGCTTGACGTGCCTTAAACCAGGCCCCGCTGGAGCTGTTCACGCACCCGCTCCAGCAGCTTCTTCGTGGCGCGGATACCTTCCACTTCGCTGATGCCGCGCCCTTCGAATTCAATGCCGACATAGCCGCGGTAGCCTGCGTCCCGCACGCTCTGCATGATGCGCGGGTAATCAATGGTCGTCTCGCCGCCCCTGGCGTCGAACGCATAGCTCTTCGCGGAAACGCCTTTCGCAAACGGCATGAGCTCGGTCACGCCCAGGTAGCGGTCGTATGGCTTGTCCGGCGAAATATTGAAATTGCCGAAATCCGGCAGGGTGCCGCAGTTCGGCAGGCCCACCTGATCGATGACAGACGAGAGCCACTTGCCGTTGCTCGACAGGCCGCCGTGATTCTCGACAATGACATTGATGTTGTGCTGCGCACCGAACTGCGCGAGCCGGCGCAGGCCGTCCGTGGCGAAATCCAGCTGCGCGCCAAATGTGCCGCTCGACTGCGCGTTGACGCGACTCGAGTGGCAACCCAGGTATGCCGCCGCGGTCACCCACTTGTAGTGATTCTCCACCGTCTTCGTGCGCGCGGCGGAATCCGGGTCGCCCAGGGCGCCTTCGCGGTCGCACATGATCAGGCCGCTCTTCACGCCGTTGTCGTCGCAGCGCATCTTGAGTTCGGCGAGATAGGCCTTGTCCTCGGCCTTGTCCATGAAGAACTGGTTGACGTATTCGACCACGTCGATGCCGTAGTCCTTGCGTGCCACCACCGGGAAATCCAGATTCGTCATCTACTTGCCGAACAGCGCGCGGTTGAACGACCACTCCGCCAGCGAAATGCGGAACCAGGGAGCCTTGGTTTCGGCAGCCAGGGCGGGCATAGCTGCGGCGGCGGCAGTCAGTGCTGCGAGTCCAAGAAATGCACGCCGGTCGGTCATGTTCGGGGCCCCGTTTTTCGCTTAAGCTGCCGAGCATAACAACGATGGCCGGCAGCCATCCGGGGAAAACCATGACTCCAGCCGTGCGCGCCAAGCTGTCCGTGATGATGTTCCTGCAGTTCGCGCTGTGGGGATCGTGGTTCGTGACGCTGGGCACCTATCTGCTCAAGATCGGTTTCGATGGACTGCAGGTGGGCGCCGCGTACAGCACCATGAACTGGGGTGCGATCCTCGCGCCGATCATTGCCGGCGCAGTGGCCGACCGGTTCTTCCAGGCGCAGAAGGTGATGGGCATATTGCATCTGGTCGGCGCGGCCATCCTGTGGTGGCTGTCTTCCGTCACTGACCCGACCATGTTCTTCTGGACGCTGCTGGTCTACGCGGCCTGCTACATGCCCACGCTGGGCCTGGCGAACGCGATTTCATTCCATCAGATGAGCGATCCAGGCAGGCAGTTCGGCCTGATCCGCGCCTTCGGCACGTTCGGCTGGATCGTGGTGGGTGTGGTGGTCGGCCTGATTGCGCCAAAGATGCTGGGTTACTCCATCGAGCCCACCAGCCTGCCTCTGAAGATCGGCGCGGTCATCTCGCTGGTGCTGGGGCTCTATGCATTCACGCTGCCGGCCACGCCTCCGAGCAATGCGGGCCAGAAGCCAAGCCTCACGCAGGCACTTGGCCTGCAGACGCTGGCGCTGATGAAGAACCGATCATTCGCGGTGTTCGTCCTGTGTTCGCTGCTGATCTGCATTCCGCTGTCGTTCTACTACAGCTTCGCCAATGCCTATCTGAATGAGTCGGGCATGCAGAACACGGCCTTCAAGATGACGCTGGGGCAGATGTCCGAAGTGGCGTTCCTGGTCCTGATACCGGTGTTCTTCGCGCGGCTTGGTGTGAAGCGCATGCTGCTGATCGGCATGGCGGCCTGGGTGCTGCGCTATGTGCTCTTCGCCTATGGCGACAACGGCGCGCTGGTCTCACTGCTGTACGCGGGCATCATCCTGCACGGCGTGTGCTTCGACTTCTTCTTCGTCACCGGCCAGATCTACGTAGACAAGGCCGTCGACCGCACGCAGCGCGCGGCGGCACAGGGATTCATTCATGTCGTGACCTATGGCGTCGGGCAGCTCATAGGCTCATGGGCCGCAGGCGCCGTGGTCGATCACTATGCCGTAACCACGAGTGCCGGCACACAGCACCTGTGGCAGGCCATCTGGATGGTGCCGGCGGTGATGGCCTTCGTCGTGATGGTGCTGTTCGCGATCTTCTTCCGCGAACAGGCGGCGCGCAGCTAGGGCGAGTCGATCGCCTTTTCCATGAACAGGCTGAGTGGGTCGGGCACATAGGCACCAAACGGACGGCGCTCACGATAGCCCAGTGCCCGATACAGCCTGAGCGCCTCCGGCTGCAGGATTCCCGTCTCGAGACGCGCCACGCCGACGCGGCGCAGGCGAAGTGCTTCTTCCAGTGCGTGCATGATGCTGCGCGCATACCCCCTGCCGCGATGCGTCGGCAGTACGAATACGCGCTTGATCTCTCCGTACACGCCATCGTCCGTCATCAGCTTCACCGCGCCGCAGGCCGCCAGCGTGTTGTCGGCTTCGATGCCCACGAAGCAGACATTCGGCTGCAACAGGGCTCGCTCACTCTCCAGGTGATTGCTTCCGGCCGGATACAGCGCATTCATGTACTGATCCGAAAGTGCGATGAGCCTGCGCGCGCCGGGCGAGTCTGCGGCAACGGGCACCGCCACCACCATTTCGTCAGACTC
>JBDSGY010000421.1:0-2834 GCA_039918755.1 Steroidobacteraceae bacterium | reverse complement strand
GTGGAAATCGCCGCTGCCATGGGCATTTCGGTCGACGAATACCACCGCATCCTGCAGGACTCGCTGGCCTGCCAGTTGTCCAGCGTGGACGAAGCCAACGACGCCACCGAGATCGCCGATCGCGGTTCGGATCCGCTGCTGGAGACCGAAAGCGGGGCGCTGCGCACTGCGGTGGCCGACGCCATCGCGGGCCTGCCCGAGCGCGAGCGCCTGGTCATGTCGATGTATTACGACGACGAATTGAACCTCAAGGAAATCGGCGCGGTGCTCGGCATCAGCGAGTCGCGCGTCTGCCAGGTGCATGGTCAGGCGCTCATCCGCCTGCGTTCACGGCTGCGTTCCTGGCATGCAGAGAGGCAGGAATAAGCCGTGGACATGCTGAGCATCATTGGCATCGTGCTGGCCTTCGTGGCATTGCTCATCGGCGCCATGCTGAAAGGCGCAGGCCTGCATTCGCTGGTTTCCGCCGCGGCGTTCATGATCGTCTTCGTCGGGACGTTTGCCGCGATCCTCATCCAGACGCCGGGCAGCGTGATGAGGCGCGCCTTCCGGATCCTGCCGTGGGTATTCCGGTCACCGGTGCCCGATGCCAGGCTCATCATTTCGCACATGGTCGAGTGGAGCCAGGTGTCGCGCAAGCAGGGCCTGCTGGGCCTTGAATCCATGGCCGACATCGAGAAGGATGATTTCACGCGCAAGGGCCTGCAGCTGGTCATCGATGGCGGCGAGCCCGACGCGATCCGCGGCATCCTCGAGGTGGAACTCAACACGCGCGAGTCAGCAGACATCCGCGCCGCAAAAGTATTTGAAGGGATGGGCGTCTATGCGCCTACACTTGGCATCATCGGCGCGGTACTCGGTCTCATGGCCGTAATGCAGAACCTGGCGGATCCGGCCAAGCTGGGCTCCGGCATCGCTGCGGCCTTCACCGCCACGGTTTATGGCATCGGCCTCGCCAACCTGTTCCTGCTTCCCATCGCGAACAAACTGAAGTCTGCCGCGCTGGCACAGAGCCACGTCAGGGAAATGATCATCGAGGGAATGATCGCCATCGCGCAGGGCGACAATCCGCGCAGCATCGAATCCCGCCTGCAGGGTTATCTGCACTAGGAATCAATGGCCCGTCGTCGACATCACGAGGAGCACGCAAACCACGAAGCCTGGGCGATCCCCTATGGCGACCTGGTGACGCTGCTGCTCGCCTTCTTCGTGGTGATGTATTCGATCTCGTCGGTGAACGAGGGCAAGTACCGCGTGGTATCCGAATCGCTCAACGCTGCGTTTCGCGGCGCTCCCACCACAACGATGCCGATACAGCTTGGGCAAAGCGCTACCACCACGGTGGCGGCTCCGGTAGTGCAACTGCCGGAAGGCGTGCGCACCATGGCGCTGCGCCAGCTGGCGCAGGAAGCCGAAGACGCCTTGAGTCCGCTGATCATGGCCGGACTCGTCGATGTACAGCTTGGGGATGGCTTCGTCGAGATCTCCATCCGCTCCGATGTGCTGTTTGCATCCGGCGTTGCGAAACTGGCGCCGGCAGCACTGCCGGCCATCCGCATGCTGGGCGACGCCCTGCGGGCATTTCCGAACAGCATCCGTGTGGAAGGCCATACCGACAATGTCCCGGTGAATGGCGGCCTGTTTCCCAGCAACTGGGAGCTGTCCGCAGCCCGCGCAGCCAGCGTCGTGCATCTGCTGATCGAGAGTGGGGTGGATCCAAGGCGCCTTTCCGTGGCCGCCTTTGGCGAGTTTCGCCCCGTGTTGCCCAATACGACTGCCGACGGCCGCAATGCCAATCGTCGCGTGGTACTCACCATCGTGGGAAGTGAACCGGTGGTTGCAACGCCCCCGGCAGCGCCGGCGCCCGCAACTGGGCCCGCGGCCGACACGGCGAGTCCGCCACCATGAGTGGCCCGACGCGGCCACCGGATCCGTCGGAACTGCTCACCACCGAGACTGGTGAAGTCCGTCAGCTTTTGACCGAGGAATTCGCGGCGGGCTACGTGCATCTGCCTGGCTTCCCCGACGCGGTGCTGCACGTGCAGCGCGTGCTGAACGACGATCGCGTGGATGTCGAGCAGATCGTCCAGGCAGTCAACCTCGAGCCGCAGCTGGCGACGCAGGTGCTGCGCATCGCCAACTCCGCAACTTTCAATTCCGCCGCGCGCCAGATCCGCGACATGCCGATGGCCGTGCAGCGCATCGGCAATCCGATGGTGCGTGCAGCCGCGCTGGCCTTCGGCATGCAGCAGCTGCGCAATTCGGAAGAAATGCGACGGCTGCGCGACCGCATCAGCGCGCAGTGGCGCCGCGGGGTCGTCGTCGGCGCCATCAGCAAGGCGCTGTCGACACAGATGCGCATGGCGTCGCCGGATACTGCCTTGTTCGCCGGGCTGGCCCACGTTGTCGGGCGACTGTACGTGCTGACGCGGCTGAATCGCACGCCCTGGCTGCTCGATCAGCCCGGCCTGGCAGAGCGGCTCATGGACCAGTTGGGAGGCTATGCCGGCAGCGCGTTGCTGGAGAACTGGCTGATGCCGGCGGAGATCACGTCTGCCATCACGAACTACAGCAACCCGGACCGGGATCTCACGGGCCCGGTCGGGCTTACGGACCTGCTCGCGGGAGGCACCGTGCTCGCCGATCTGCTGCCACCGTCGCGCACCGACTATCTGGACCAGATACAGCTCGCCAATGTCTATCTGCAGACCGAGCCCTTATGGAAGCGAATGGGCCGAACGCGCGAGAACTGCAGTGACGCACTTCACAGAGCGCTGGAAGACGTGCAGCAACTGCGCGCCATGTTCGGCGCCTGACGGCTCACTGGCACGAAA
>JBDSGY010000420.1:0-8689 GCA_039918755.1 Steroidobacteraceae bacterium | reverse complement strand
TGGCCGCCGGATCAATGAGGCGAGGTACGGAAACGTCAATTGCGGGACCGCCTGCACTGTGAACGGTTACACGTTCAACGCGCCTGGCGTGTTGACCCCGCTGGTTCACGGCACGCCAACCGGCCAGGCGAACATTGAATCCGGCGGCGATGGGTCGTACGTCAAGGATGGCACTTTCCGTTCAGGCATCTCGATGAAGGACTGGTTCGGCCGCTTCAGCTACGACCTCACGGACAATATGAACGCCTATGTCCAGGGCTCGTATGCCCAGTCCACCAACCTCTCCAATTGGGTGAACGCGACAGTGAGTGCGTCAGGGAGTCGCCCCAATACACTGTTCGCCGACAACCCATTCCTGGCTCCGGCCACGCAGGCGCAGCTGGGCGCAGGTATCACCTGCAACACGCCGGCTGCAGCGGGCTGGCGCTGCCTGCCAGCCTCGCCGCCCGTCGCTGCGAACGGCACCCGGCCGCCGACTGCGGTGCCCACCACGCCATATTTCTCCGCGCCCTCATACATCTGGCAGAACCTCGACGGTCAGCCAGCCGGCCCCAGGGGGCTTATATACCGGACTGACGCCAGAGACCGTTCGCGCAGCATCGAGACCGGCCTGAAGGGCAAGCTGGGTGAATTCGAGTGGGATGCCTTCTACAGCTTCGGAGAGACGATCAACAGGGTAAGTAATCCCCACAATACGGATAACGCCAAGTATCTGGCCGCTCTGGATGCCGTGATTGCGCCTCCTGGCACCACCGTCAATGGCGTCAATGTCGCCGGCTCGATTGTCTGCTGGGTGACCACGCAGGCGCAGTACCGGGATCTCTATCCGGGTTGCGTGCCCCTCAACATCACGAATCCAGGCGGACCTTCCCTGTCCGCGTTCAACTACCTGCATAGCGAGACCTTCTGGGCGCTCGAACAGCACTTGCACAACGTCGGCGGTTCCATAGGTGGCGGCTTGTTCGGCATTGGCCTGCCTGCCGGCGAGATCCGCGCCAATCTGTCCTTCGATGCCCGCTGGTCGACCTACGACATGAGCAGCAACGCATCGCCCACTGAAACCGTGAACTGCACGGGCCTGCGCATGTGTCTGGCCAACGGGCTTCCCAACCGCTGGGTCCAGAACACCAATGCACCCGTCAGTGCCAAGAACGATGTGGTTGAGGCTGCGCTCGAAGTCAACGTGCCGCTGCTTGTTGACCTGCCTTTCGCCAAGGATCTGTCGACCAATCTGGCCGGCCGCTACACCAAGTATTCTTCGTTCAGCGCGGTCGAGACCTGGAAGGCTGGCCTCAACTGGCAGATTGACGACAACGTCCGGGTACGCGCGACCTATTCGCGCGACATCCGTGCGCCAAACCTCAATGATCTGTTCGCGCCGTCCAGCGCTGGCAACACTACGTTCAATGACCTCCTGACTGGCGTTTCAAATAACACCATCCAGTCAAGCCAGGGCAATCCGCTGTTGACGCCTGAAAAAGCCCGCACGTTGACTGCAGGCGTGGTGTTGACGCCGACGATCCTGCCGAGCCTGAATTTCTCGGTGGATTACTTCAGGATCCGGATGACCGATGCGATCACCACACTTACCTACGGTGGTGCCGTGCAGGATCTGTGCATCGCGAGCGCACCGGCCTATGACTCACCGTTCTGCCAGCTGGCTATCCGACCGATCACGGATCCGACCAATGCGGGCTACAGGCTGCCCGGCAACTTCCCGTCGCGTATCTTGAGCTCGGGCGTGAATGCTTCGCGGACCTGGACACATGGTTACGACTTCCAGCTCAACTATGGATTGGACCTGGCGTCGCTTGTTTCGTCCTTGCCTGGTCGCGTTTCGTTCCGTCACTTGGCGAGCTATCAGCCGCCGGTCAAGACCATCACTCAGCTGACCGCATCGTCCACTCCGACATGGGGCGTAACCCCCAAGCTGCGTCAGACCACGTTCCTGACTTACAAGAACGAAGACTGGACTGTGGCGATGCAGTATCAGTGGCTGGGCAAGGTTGATCTGCGCACCGCGTCGGTAACCGCGGCTGCCCAGAACTTTGTGAATCCTAAGCTGCGAAGCTACAAGGTGCTGGACACAACGATCAGCAAGCAGATCAACGGGGATGGCGGCGGCAAGACGGATGTCTTCCTGACGGTGAACAATGTGTTCAATGAACGCGCTCCGCTTTTCGCGCCCAACAACGGTCTGCCGAACCTGACGTATCCCACCCTGGGCTTCCATGACGACATGGGTCGGTACTTCACGGCGGGCGTCAGAATCTCGTTCTGAAGGAGTGCGAACCCGGCCTCGACCCCCTGAGCAACCGGGTTCGCACTATTTTTTTTGACTGGGTGGCGATGCGCTCACGGCCCGATGTCGACTGCGCCCGAGACTAATAAGAAAGAGATGTGTTCTGAGCCTTGGAGCTCTCTTCCGGCCAAAGACTTATCGAGCTTTTTTGCCCAGAGAGGGGCGGAACGGCCAGCCTTGAGTTGACTGGGCACTCGCAAGGCAAGGCGACACGATGAGAATCAATCGGTTACGTCGCCGTTAGGATCCCTTACTCCGCCAATCTCCCATCTCAAGCCGGCTCAGACCGCATGAGTGCTGCACCCGGCCACCCCAGCCATTTCGCGTTACTAACATTTGGCAGGATTAACTCACGGTTTGTCACTAGTCTGTGATCCCTGTGCGTTGCAGTATTAGCTGCCATTTAAGAGTTCGCGACGTCTGCAGAGGTCTACAGGCGTGAGACGTGGGGAAGTCAGTTCTATGTGGTCCTTATCTCGGGCGTTATTCGTTGCCACGGCAGCCCTTCCCTTACCAAGGGGCGCATTCGCTTGTGCCACTGCCTTCGCGGCGCTGCTGCTTGCCACGGCCGTTGAAGGGCAGGACAGCCGCAACCGAAGGACGGATCCTGAAGTCAGCGCCGGGACCCAGCTCACGGCCTACCTCAAATCCGAGGGCATGCGGGTGAACAGCACCGCGACGGCCCAGCAGGCCTTCATCGAGAAGTACTGCTCCGAGTGTCACAACGGCACGGATGTCGCGGGCAGCCTCGATCTGAGTCTCCATGCGACCGGGAACCTGGGTCCGGATGCCGAAGTCTGGGAGAAAGTTTCACGCAAGCTGCGCGGTGGCATGATGCCACCGGCCGAGTCGCCGCGGCCACCAGCCGCGCAAGCCAAGCTGTTCGCTGCATCGGTGGAGCAGGCGCTCGACCAGTACGACAGATCCCATTACAAGCTGCCCGCGACCACCGTCACGAGGTTGAACCGCACCGAATATGCGAACGCGGTTCGGGACGCCCTGGGATTGGAAGTGGACGCCACGGCTTGGCTGCCGCCTGACGATTCCGGCGCGGGTTTCGACAACATCTCCGAAATGCTGGTGGTCTCACCGGCTCTGGTCGACGGTTACATCGCCGCGGCAATGAACGTCAGCCGAGCCGCGGTGGGCGATCTGGGGATGGAGGCCGTACGAGTTCCCATGCAGCCTACCGGCCAGATCGAGGGGCTCCCGCTCGGTACGCGGGGCGGCATGATCGGAGCCTATTTCTTCCCCCTCGACGCCAGCTACGACATTTCAATAACCAGCGGGATCCCGGGTGCCCGCGGTGTTTTCGGCGGCGGACTGGGCGCGCCGGGCGCTGGGGGCAGGGGCGAGGAGCCGCCCACGCGCTTCGTGGTCATCGTGGATGGCAAGCCATTGCAAGGGCGCAATTCCACGCGCTTTACCGTCACATTGCCGGCCGGGCGGCACACG
This sequence comes from Steroidobacteraceae bacterium, assembly GCA_039918755.1. Lineage (GTDB taxonomy): Bacteria > Pseudomonadota > Gammaproteobacteria > Steroidobacterales > Steroidobacteraceae > ZC4RG30. The sequence continues at coordinate 4,932 of JBDSGY010000420.1, read as the reverse complement.
ATTGGCGCGGCGCTGGTTGATCTGCGTCGGCCCGGCAATGTGGAAGGCATCTTCGGTGGCCGCAACGATGCGCCTGTCGTCACAGCGATCACCGTGAACGGCCCGAACAAACCTACCGGTCGCGGCACGACGCCCAGCCGAACGCGGTTGTTCGTCTGCAGGCCGTCGAGCGCCGCGGAGGAAGACGCCTGCGCCACGAAGATTTTTGCGCAGCTTGCAACGCGTGCCTATCGACGCCCTGTCGGCAGCAGCGATGCGGTTCTCCTGCAGCCGCTGATGGCTGCCTATCGGGAAGGACGACGGCAGGGCGATTTCGATGTCGGGGTGCAGTACGGGGTTGCGCGCGCACTGGTGGATTCGAGATTCCTGTTCAGGCTGGAGGCCAACCCGGCGAAGGCGGTGCCCGGGCGTGCCTATCGCATCAGTGATGTCGAACTGGCATCACGCCTGTCCTTCTTCCTGTGGAGCAGCGTGCCGGATGACGAGCTGCTGGCAGCTGCTGCGGCTGGCCGCCTGAGTCGCCCAGGCGAGCTGAACAAGCAGGTGAAGCGGATGCTGGCCGACCCCAGGGCCAGCGCGCTGGCCGAGAATTTCGCGGCGCAGTGGCTGTTGTTGCGCAATCTGGCCATGGCGACACCCGATGATCCCGAGTTCGACAGCGATCTTCGCCGCGCGATGCATGACGAGACCGAGATGCTGTTCGACAGTGTGCTGCGCGAGAACCGCCCCGTTACCACCCTGCTGAACGCCGACTACACCTTTCTCAACGAAAGGCTGGCGCGGCATTACGGCATCGACGGTGTCCGCGGCAATGAGATGCGCCGCGTCAGTCTGCCTTCCAACAGTCCGCGCAGCGGCCTGCTTGGCCAGGCGAGCCTGCTCACCGTCACCTCGGTGGCCGATCGCACCTCGCCGGTGGCGCGAGGCAAGTGGGTGCTGGAGAACCTGCTGGGGCTGCACGTTCCCGCGCCGCCGCCCGGTGTCGAGACCAATCTCGAAGTCTCCGTGCATCTCGAGACTCCGGCAACGCTGCGCAAACGCCTGGAATTGCACCGCGAACGGCCGGCCTGTCACAGCTGTCACGCCGTGATTGATCCAATCGGCTTCGCGATGGAGCCGTTCGACAAGACCGGTCGCCTCCGCACTGAAGACGGCGGGCTGCCGATCGATGCGCGCGGCACCATGATGGATGGCACACAGCTCAATGGCCCGGCCGACCTGCGCGCGGCATTGCTGCGTGACGATTACCTGTTCATGCTGTCGTTCACCGAGAAGCTGCTGACCTACGCACTCGGTCGGGCGGTTACCTCTGCGGACCAGCCCACCGTCCGCGACATCGTCCGCCGCAGTGGCGCCGATCAGCAGCGGCTCGGCGCCGTGATCATGAACATCGTCGAAAGCATTCCGTTCCAGCAGCGGGTGGCGACAGGCGTCTCTGTCGCTCCTGCACCCCAAGTGGCCGACAACAGACGGCAAAACTGACTTCGCGAGGCATGCCCATGCACTTCATAACGAAAAAGCACATCTCCCGTCGTCACTTCCTGCGTGGCGCGGGTGGTGTGGCCATCGCCCTGCCGCTGCTGGATGCAATGATCCCCGCATCGACGGCAATGGCCCAATCCCCGGCGCTGGCGCAACGCACGCGGTTCGCGGCGGTGTACATCCCGCATGGCAAGACCATGGCGAAGTGGACGCCGAAAACCGAAGGCAAGGACTTCGAGTTCACCGAGATCCTCAAGCCCTGGGAAGGGTACCGCGACCAGTTGAATGTCATCAGCGGGTTGCGGCTTCAGACAGGCTATGGAAAGGATGGCTCCGCGGCTGCCAACCACACGCGGGCATCGGGCACTTTCCTCAACTGTGTCGATGCGGGTGACGATCCGAACAAGATGGGCATTTCGCTGGACCAGGTGGCTGCCAGTTCCATCGGCCAGAAGACTCCCCTGCCGTCCCTCGAGCTGACCATCGAAGATGGCCGCACCATGTCCTGGTCGTCAGCCACCACGCCGCTGCCGATGCAGAGGAATCCGCAGGTGGTGTTTGAAAAACTGTTCGGTCAGGGCGGCACTGAAGCCGAGCGCAATGCGCGCCGGGATCAGGCGCGCTCGCTGCTCGACTCGGTGATGTCCGACATGGGCAGCCTGCGAAAGTCCCTGGGTGGTCCCGATGCGGAGCGCATGGACCAGTACCTCACCGACGTGCGCGAGATCGAACGGCGCATCCAGCTCGCGGGCCAGATGCCGGATGGCGTGAAGCTGCCCGGCCGGCCCAACGGCATTCCGCCCAGTTTCGAAGCGCATCTGCGCTTGATGTTCGACCTGCAGACGCTGGCCTGGCAGACGGATCTCACACGGGTCACGACGTTGATGCTGGCCCGCGAGGTCAGCGGCGCCACCTATCCCAGCAGTGGTGTGCGCGATGCCTTCCACAACCTGTCGCACCACTCGAACGTCCAGGCGAACAAGGACCGCTTCGCCGTGCTCAACGCCTATCACGTGTCGCAGGTGAAATACCTGCTCGACAAATTGAAGGCCACGCCCGACGGCGATGGCAACCTGCTCGATCACTCCATCATCCTGTACGGCAGCGGCATTGCCGACGGCAACAACCACGACCATGCTCCGCTGCCCGTCGCGCTGATCGGCGGCGGCTCCGGCAAGCTGCAGGGCGGCCGTCACATCCGCGTTCCGGATGGCACGCCGCTGGCCAATCTGCATGCCGCCGTGCTGAACAAGCTGGGCGTGGAAACCACCGGCTTCGGCGACAGCAACGGGATTCTTTCCCTGTGAGCGGCAAGGTGGTCGTGTCTGTGGCGTGCGCCATCGGCGTGCTGATGGCCGCCGCCGCGAGCGCGGCCCAGTCCCCGCGCAGTGCGGGTGCCGCGGTGGCGACGTATGGCAGCGTCGTCGATGCCACACGCGCCCATGACTGGCCGACGGTGCAGTCCATGATACGGCGCCAGGGTGTCGATCTGAACGCCGTCAGCACCGAGGGATCCACCGCATTGCACTTCGCCGTGCATGCGGGCGAGGCTGCTGTGGTGCAGGATCTGCTTTCGGCGGGAGCCGACCTGACGAAGCGCAATCTCGTGGGCGTCGCGCCGCTGCAGCTGGCCGTCCTCGACGGCAATGCCGCCATTGCGAAGCTGCTGCTCACCAAGGGCGCCGATGCCACTGTCAAAGACGAGGCCAAGGAAACGCTGTTGATGCTTGCCGCGCGCTACGGAAACGGCGAGCTCGCGAGCGCATTGATTGCGGCGGGCGCCGAACTGAACTACATCGAGCCGAATCTCGGCCAGGACGCGCTGATGATCGCGGTGCGCGCGGGCAAGCCTTCGGTGGTGGCGGCGCTGGTCAAGGCCGGCGCCGAGCTGAATCACCAGACCCCGGCCGGTCCCGAACCCGTCTGGCGCGCACCAGGCGCAGGTGGCGGTTCGACGGGCGAGGGGATGATCCGCAGTGGCGTGCCTCCCGAAGGGCAGCGCCTCGCGGGAACCGGAAAGATGTCGGCGCTGCTGTATGCCGCGCGGGATGGACAGACCGAGTCGGCGCGACCGCTCATCAAGGCAGGCGCCAACCTGGAGCTGACCGAATACAACGGCATCACCCCGCTGGTGATGGCCATCGGCAACGACCACCATGACCTCGCGACCCTGCTGATCGAAGCAGGCGCCAACGTCAATGCAACGGACTGGTATGGCCGTCAGCCTCTGTGGGTAGCCGTCGAAAGCCGCAACCGCGACGTGAGCTCGGTGACCGCCACCTCCAACGGCGTGGACCGGGAAGTGGCCCTGCGCACCATCACGCTGCTGATTGAAAAGGGCGCCAGCGTGAATGCTCGCGTGCAGCATTTTCCGCCACGCATAAACGGGCAAGCGTTCAATCTCTCTTACGTGCCGAGCGTCGGCGAGACACCGTTCTACCGTGCAGCGCTGAATAACGACCTGCCCGTGATGCGATTGCTGTTGGCACATGGGGCGGATCCGAAGATCGCGACCTACAACGGCACCACGCCGCTGGCGGCTGCTGCGGGCGTTGGTTGGGTTCGCGGGCAAACGTTTGTTCCGGGCGGCGTTCCGGCACAGTTGGAAGCCGTAAAGATGCTGGTCGATCTTGGCGGCGACGTGAACCAGGCGAATGAAATGGGTCTCGCGCCATTGCATGGCGCCGCCTTCCGCTGGTCCGATGACGTGATCACCTATCTCGTAGGACGCGGTGCGAGGCTCGAAGTAAAGGACGCGGTGGGACGCACGCCGCTGACGTGGGCCAGCGGCGTCACCATTCCCTCAACCCCGCCCGAGCCGAACCCGCGCACGATGGCGCTCATCGAGAAACTCATCGCGCAGGGCAAGTCCGTGGCCAGGAAATAGCTTCGCTGTTTCGGGGTCAGGGCGCCGCGACCGCTTGGTCCCCGGGCGCGAGCTGCGCCTCTTTCAGCGCCTCCACCAGACCGTAGTAATAGGCATCGGCGCTCTCCGTGGCCCGCGACACGCGATCAACATCGGGGACCTGCCGCGCGACGGGCTGCGGAATGATCTCGCTGATCACATCGCACGGATAGCGCGTTTCGCAGGAGGCGATGCTGGCATCCACGATGCGTCCGTCGCGGATCACCACCTGGACCTTGAGATCGCCGTGACGAGACGTGCCCCACCCGGTATAGGTTCCGTCGCGCCACTTGCCGCTGGGAGCCGGCAGTGACTCCGGCAGCGGCTTGGATGCAGCAGGGGCGGCAACGCTCAGGGGCGCGATGATCTCGGGCGTCGCAGCCGGTGGCACGGATGGCGATGCCACCGGTGGAGACGATCTTGCGATGGCCGACTTGCTTGTTGTCGTTTTCACCGGGGCCGTTGGCGGCGCCATTGCCGGGGCCATTGGTGGACCCGCTTCGGCGGCTGGCGGCCTTACAAATGCTGCTGGGGGCGAGGCCGCA
>JBDSGY010000419.1:0-3205 GCA_039918755.1 Steroidobacteraceae bacterium | reverse complement strand
TAGGTCGGGACGCAGCGCCATTGCGGCACCCTTCGATGGGTGGCGCGAGAAAGTTCGCGCAACAGCTCGGCGCAGCTTGCGGCGCACGCGAGTCCTAGTCGCCGTCTGCACCGCCCAGAAACGGTGAGGCGGCGGGTGCCATCACCCGCCGTCCTCCTTGGTCATCACCTGCGATCAGCGCCGCCTGCTCAGTGCCAGCCGCGATCGCGCCTGTCGTCGCGCCGATCGTCGCGATCGTCATGCCTGTCATCGCGACGGTCGTATCGGCGGTCATCGCGACGGTCATCACGACGGTCCGCACGATAATCGTCGCGGCGGTCGTACCTGCGTTCATACCTGCGGTCGTCCCGCCAGTCATTGCCGCGGCCGTGGGTCTGCCGGTAACGCGGGGCATAGACGTCGCGGTACCACTCATCACGCACAAAATACACCGGACGGCCGCAGGCGTTGTAACGACCGCAGTATCTGCGCCAGCTGCTCGCCTGGTCGCGCGGCACCCGCAGGTAAACCGGGGCAGCATTCCGATAACGGCGATCAAGCAGTACCGGTTCCCCGTAGAGAAGCCGCGGCCGGTCCACATGGCCGATATCGAGCTGGCCGTAAAAACCGGGCTCTCCGACGCTGATCGAGACACCGACATTTCCGGCCAGTGCAGGAACAGCCACCGCCGCTGATGTCAGTAAAAGTGCTGCCAATAATTTCTTCATGAGCCTTCTCCTGTTGACTGGCCCAGAGTTCTGGGGCCTTGGGAAGAAGGTTGGCAGAGGTCAGCTGAACGTAGGCGGAACGGGCTCCGGGAGGCCCTCTAGTGATTCCAGTACCACCACGCCGCAATGCACAGTGCAGCACCCACGACGTACACCGGCACGGTGCCCCAGATCACGTACGGATACAGCATCAGCGCCAGCCCAATCCATTTGACCTTCGTATTGCGGCGGCGGCGCCCCTGCCAGAAGAGCACCATGCCGGCGGTGCCGAACAAGAGCACGCCGCACAGATACGCCGGCGTGGGCAACGTGACGCCCATCGACTCGAGCAATGCCAGTGCTTCGCGAACCGCGTCCACTGCCGATCGTCTCCCAGGGTTTTGCGATCATCAACCAGAAAATGCCAAGCACACCTGCGCTGTATCCAGCCGACCGGAGCGAGACGAGCAAGACGTGCGGAAATGTGGAAAATCCATTTACAACAATCGCTTACGAATGCAACATCCTATTTTACATAAGCTGCCACGGCCGACTACTGCCACCGACCGGGACTCCGGCGGGTTAGATTCCCGCCTGTTACCGGTGAGCTGCACAGCAGGTAAATCAATGAACCACGCCTCAGACACGTCGATGCTCGAATCCCTCGCACGCGATACGCACGCGCCGATGGATCAGGTGGTCGCGCTCTTCGAGCGGGAGCGCCTTGCGCTCGCACAGGATGCCACGGTAACCAATTTCATCACGCTGCTGGCCGTACGTCGCGTTCGCCACCAGCTTCTGCATTCCGCTAGCCACCACTGACAGCGGCGCCGCGGCGCCCGCGATTGGTCGCGCCAAGCAGTGGTGGTGCAAGCTTGCGGGTCATGGAATGTAAGTAAATGAGCGCAGACGGATTCAGTTTTCTTGCCGGCACCGAAGTCCTTGGCAGCGCGCACGCAGGATGGACGTTCGACCAGACAGGCGACGGAAGCGAGCGCAGTTTCCGCCGCTACGTCGCGTTCCAGCGTTCCTTCCACTATCAGCCCCTCGTGCATCTGGGCATTGCCGGATTCGACATTGCCAATGAGGATGCGGCGCGACTGACAGTAGCGGCCGCCAATGTCACCCCGGAGGGATTCGAGATCGTGCTTTCCACGTGGCTGCATTCGCGGCTGTGGCGAGTTGATGTCAACTGGCTGGCGCTGGGCGCCTGAGCGTTCACCGGCCGGTGAGCATCTGGAAGAACTTGGCGATGACCTCCAGCCATTTCGGCAGGGTGCCACCCACATTCAGCAGTGGCAGCATGGTGGACAGCGAGCCGAGCGTTGAACCGATGAGCTGCGACATGGACTGCAGATCGAACGGCAACCACGCGCATCTTCTGTGTGTGTTCGAACATCTTCCACACGCCATCTGCCTCGACAAAGGCCGACTTCAGCTCGCTGCGGCGCTGGCGCGATTCCTTGCGCGCCAGCAGCTGCCCGGTGGCGCGCACCTGATCGATGGCCATTTCGAGCCAAGTTGCTGATGCCATACGCCGGGATTACGAGGCAGAACCGCGACTGCACGGTGCTGACGGAACTGAGAGTAGATGTTTCTTTTGACATAACAGACGGTTGTAGACGTTTCTTACAGTGTTTTCGATAAAGCCCAAATTGAGCGTGCCGCTGATCGCTGGCACGGACCACGGCTGCAGTCGACATGAAAATTCCAGATTTGCGTGGCTGCGATGCAGGTGTATATTTCAGTCGTACCTCATTGACTCTCCAAGAGGTTCTGTTGGTGCAGCCTTAAAGCTTTACTTGAGCTTGCGCCCATAAGAAGACCAACCGCTCAAAGTCGGCAGGAAGAGTTTCAGCATGGACAACACCCTAGACCTTCTGCAGCGGGCCACCACCCGCCTTTCCCAGTCCGGCTCCATCAAGGACCGGCTGGCGGACGCGTATTCATCGCATCTGGTCGAAGTCGATTCGGATGAATTGCCGGAAGCGGTGCGCAATGATTTCAGCGCGCTGTGTGCGGCAATGAACCGCGAACGGGCACTGCCGCGCGAGTCCGCCATCCGGGCTTCGGTGCGCAAGATGTCGAATGATGAAGCGGGGCATTACGCCGCGCTGGTCGTGCGACTGTTTGCCACCCTCGCCCGCGCCGACATCGCCGCTGCGCCGCGCCGCAATTCGCGCATGGCGCCGAATTCCCCCATCGTGCAGCTGTTCGCCGCCGAGGGCTAAAGCCCCAAGCTAGTCGAGCTTGAAGTTCTTGAATTCTTCGGCATTGAACTCGATGGTGTCGTAGCGCGCCGTATTTTCATGGCGAGCAAGGCGCTTGATCGCGTCGATCAGCCCCCGCTTCTCCCAGCCGGTGGATTCGTCCGCGCGATCGGTGAGCAGTTTCGACACGTCCGCGCGCGAGCCAAACGGCGGCAACAGCAACACCGGTTTTTTCTGTGACTGCGCGTAGTTCATCTGGAAAATCGTGAGGTCCGGCTGGTCGGCGTGCAGCCCGGCCAGCGCAATCAC
>JBDSGY010000418.1:0-3847 GCA_039918755.1 Steroidobacteraceae bacterium | reverse complement strand
AGACGCGCCATTCGACCTGCGCGTCTCCGCGATCTCGCGCGGCAACCGCGCCATGCTCGGGGAACTCGGCGTATGGTCGCTGCTGGATGCTTCGCGCATTGCCAGCTATGAACGCATGGTGATCTGGCACGAGTCGGTGCCGCCGGACAGCCCGGATGTGCTGCGCTTCGACGCGGCCGAGGGGGGCGAAGCCGACCTGGGGAGCATCGTCGAGAACAATGCACTGCAGGCGCAGCTGCTCGCGCAATGCATGGCGCGGGGTGTGAGGGTGCAGGGCAGCAGCCTGCAGGCGCTGCACATCGACGCCGAAGGCGCGCAGCTGGCTCTGGGTGATACGCGCTGCAGCGCGGAACTTGTCGTAGGCGCCGCTGGTGCGGCTTCCGCTGTCCGCACGATGCTGGCGCTGCCAACCGCCCACAGCGACTACGGGCAGCGGGCCATCGTCGCAACCGTGCGCGGCGACCGCCCCCATCAGCATGCGGCATGGCAACGCTTCCTCCGCACCGGTCCACTGGCATTGCTGCCGCTGCCCGATGGAAGCTGCTCCATTGTCTGGTCCGCGGTGGACGAGCGGGCCAATGAATTGCTGGCGCTCGCGCCTGATGACTTCGAAACCCAGCTGACCGCCGCCAGCGCCGGCGTGCTGGGGACGCTGCGACTGATCAGTGCGCGCGCGGCGTTTCCATTGCGACGCCTCGCCGCGCAGCAATATGTGGCGCAGCGTGCAGCGCTGGTCGGTGACGCCGCGCATGTCATCCATCCGCTGGCCGGACAGGGCGTGAACCAGGGCCTCGAAGATGCCGTGGCCCTGGCCGCCGCGCTCGCGCAAAGGCCACGGCGCGAAAGCGTTGGCGCAACCGCGGCGCTACAGCGCTATGCGCGTGAACGTCGCGCGGGCAATGCGCTGATGGCGGCGATGGTCGATGGTCTCGACCGGCTCTTCACCGGCGCCGGCACGCTGCAGGCATGGGCGGCACAGGAAGGCATGGCGCTGGTGGGACGCAATCGCCTCGCCCGGCAGTTGCTGGTCACGCAAGCGGCAGCTGGTCGATCTTGGCCGCGCAGATGAAATCGTTTTCCGACAACCCCTTGATGGCGTGCGTGGTGAAGCGCACGCGGCAGTAGCCGTAGCCGATTTCCAGATCCGGATGATGGTCTTCCAGGTTTGCCACGTGCGCGAGCGCATTGGCGAAGCTCATGGTGCGGAAGAAATCCTTGAAGCGGAACTCGCGCTGGATCGCCGCGGCATCGAGTGACAGCTGCCAGTTTTCGTCCAGGCGCTGCAGCACTTCTTCGGCTGCCGCGCGCGACAGCGGCGCGATGCCGCCTTCACAGGGCACGCAGTGGCGGGTATGCAGGTCGGTCACGGCTGGACTCCAGGCGGCGGGCGCCGCGGATAAGTGCGTTCGATATACCGTTCCATCAGGTCCTGGAATTCCTCGGCGATGCGGTCGCCTTTCAATGTGACCGTCTTCTCGCCATCCTCGTAGACGGGGGCGACCGGCCGCTCGCCCGTGCCTGGCAGGCTGATGCCGATGTTGGCTTGCCGGCTCTCACCGGGTCCGTTGACCACGCAGCCCATGACGGCAACGCTCATCTCTTCCACGCCGGTGTAGTCCCTGGCCCATTGCGGCATCCGATGGCGGATATGCGACTGGATGCGCTGCGCCAGTTCCTGGAAATAGGTGCTGGTGGTGCGGCCGCAGCCAGGGCAGGCCACCACCATCGGCAGGAATGCGCGCAGTCCCATGGTCTGCAGGATCTCCTGCGCCACGATCACTTCCTGGGTGCGGTCACCATTGGGCTCGGGAGTGAGTGACACACGGATGGTGTCGCCGATGCCGCCGGCCAGCAGGACGCCGATGCCCGCCGTGGACGCGACGATGCCCTTCGACCCCATGCCTGCTTCGGTAAGGCCGAGGTGCAGCGGGTATTCGCAGCGGGCCGCGAGATTGCGATACACGGCGAGCAGATCCTGCACGCCGCTGACCTTGGCGGAGAGGATGATGCGGTTCTTCGGCAGGCCGATGCCCACTGCGAGCTCGGCGCTGTCGAGCGCGGAGCGCACGATGGCCTCGCGCATCACCGTCTGCGCGCTGAGCGGTTGCGGCAGCGCGTTGTTCCCGTCCATCAGTCGGGCCAGCAATTCCTGGTCGAGGCTGCCCCAGTTGACGCCGATGCGCACGGGCTTGTCGTGGCGGCAGGCGATCTCGATCATTTCCGCGAATTGCGAATCACGTTTGGCGCCGCGGCCGACGTTGCCGGGGTTGATGCGGTATTTGTCGAGCGCCGTGGCGCAATCCGGATATTCACGCAGCAGCTTGTGGCCATTGAAGTGGAAATCCCCGATCAGCGGCACCTTCACGCCAGCGGCGCGCAGACTGTCGCGGATCTGCGGCACGGCCGCGGCAGCTTCCGCGCTGTTGACCGTGATGCGCACCAGTTCCGAGCCGGCGCGCGCCAGCGCGCGCACCTGCGCCACTGTGCCGGCGATGTCGGCGGTGTCGGTGTTGGTCATCGATTGCACGGCAATGGGCGCGGTGCCGCCAATGGCGACTCCGCTCACCTGCACCTGAATCGACCGGCGGCGTTCGTCGAGCATGGCGCGCATTGTAAGTGCAGCCCCTCCCGCCCGGGCGGCTTGTTAGACTGGGGTCAGCATGCAGAGACCAAAACTGGCCGGCACAGACCGGGTGGCAAGGGCTTTCGGAGCCAGCTACAGAGGCTACAGGGGCGCATTTCTCGACGAAGCTGCATTCCGGCAGGAACCGGCGGTCGCGCTGGTGGTCATTCCTCTGGGGCTTTACCTCGGCAAGAGCGGCGTGGAGCGCGCCCTGCTGGTGGCGCCCATGCTCCTGGTGCTGATTGTTGAACTGCTCAACAGCGCCATCGAAGCAACCGTGGATAGAGTGGGGCTGGAGCATCACGAGCTCTCCGGACTCGCCAAGGATCTCGGTTCGGCTGCCGTGCTTTCTTCCTTCGGCCTGCTGGGCCTCACCTGGTTGCTGATACTGTTCACCTAGAGGCTGGCCAATGAAGTCTGGATTGCGTCGATGGATGGCAGGAACGATGTTGGTCGCGGCCATGCAGGTGGGCGCTCAGTCCGCGGCCCCGGCACCCACACCGGCTACGGTTCCCGTGCCGGCACCTGCGCCGGGCGCACCGCCGCTGGTTGCGCCGGGCGCGCCGCCGGCAGCACCCGAGCTGCAGGCCCCACGGCGTGAAGACGCCACGTGGTCGGCGACGCTGGAACGCATTGCGCAGAGCGTGGTCGCGATCAAGATCGATTCCACGCGCGCCTTCGATACCGAATGGAGCAGTTCAGCGCAGGCTACGGGCTTCGTCATCGATGCCGAGCGCGGTCTCATCCTTACCAATCGCCATGTCGTGACACCGGGGCCGGTGACCGCAGAGGCCACCTTCCTCAATCGCGAAGAAGTGCAGCTGTACCCGGTGTACCGCGATGCAGTGCATGATTTCGGCCTGTATCGGTACGATCCCTCGAAGCTGCGTTTCATCAAGCCGCAGTCGCTGCCGCTGTATCCGGAAGGCGCGCAGATCGGGCGCGAAATCCGCGTGATCGGCAACAATGCGGGCGAGCAATTGTCGATTCTCGCCGGCACCATCGCCCGGCTCGATCGTGAGGCCCCTGCCTATGGCTCGGGCCGTTACAACGATTTCAATACCTTCTATCTGCAGGCCGCATCCGGTACTTCCGGTGGTTCCTCAGGCTCGCCCGTGGTGGATATCCAGGGCAGGGTAGTGGCCCTGAACGCCGGTGGCGCCACCGGTGCGGCCTCGAGTTTCTATCTGCCGCTGGCGCGCGTGAAGCGCGCCGTGGATCTCA
>JBDSGY010000417.1:0-5352 GCA_039918755.1 Steroidobacteraceae bacterium | reverse complement strand
CGCGAGCACAATGATTCCCATGCCGCCCAGCCAGTGCAGCGCGCAACGCCAGAGATTGGTGGCATGGGGAAGCGAGTCCAGACCGGTGAATATTGTGGAACCCGTGGTCGAAAGCCCGGACATGCATTCGAAGAACGCGTCGGTGAAGGTCAGCTGCGGCGTGCCCAGCATGAGCGGGATGGCGGCGAGTGCGGTGATGCTGATCCAGCTGAGGCTCACCAGCAGATAGCCGTCGCGGGGCATGAGTTCCGCACGGAAGCGTCGTGTGGCCAGCAGCAGCGTCAAACCGATGCCCAGCGAGATGCCGGCAGACTGCAGGAACACATACAACTCGCCCGTCTCGCCGTATATCAATGCAGTGACGACCGGCAGCAGGAAGTACGCGGCGAACATCGCCACCAGCGCACCGAGAACATTGACGACACCGAGAATCGAACGCATGGTGTGCGTTTAGACCGACTGGAACAACCGTTGCACGGCTTCGACCTGGCGGCGATCCGACAGGAACACGATCACATGATCCTCGGATTCAATCAGCGTGTCGTGATGCGCAATGACCACCCGCTCCCCGCGCACCAGCGCCACGATGGAGGCGCCGTTGGGCAGCTCCAGTTGTTCAATGCGCCGTCCTACCACGCGCGATTTGTCTTCCGGGCCGTGCACAACGGTCTCCAGCGCTTCGGCCGAACCACTGCGCAGTGAATGAACCCGCACCACGTCGCCCTTGCGCACGTGCGCCAGTAGTGAACCGATAGTCACGGTCTGCGGCGAGACGGCAATGTCAATGCTGCGGTTCTCCATCAGCTCGCCATACGAGGGGCGGTTGACAATAGCCAGCACCTTGCGCGCGCCCAGCCGCTTGGCCAGCATGGCCGACAGCACGTTGGCTTCTTCGGAGTTCGTGACGGCAGCGAACACGTCGGTGCCGTCGATGTTCTCCTCTATCAGCAGGTCTTCGTCCTGGGCATCGCCGTTGAGCACGACGGTGCCATCCAGACGTTCCGACACACGCCGCGCCCGCTCGATATCGCGCTCGATCAGTTTGACCTGATAGTGCTTCTCGAGCAGCTGCGCGAGCCGGAAGCCGATATTGCCGCCGCCGGCAATTACCACTTTCCGCACCTTTTCCTCAGCGCGCGTGATCTCGTTCATCATCCTCTGGATGTTGTCGCGCGCGGCGACGAAGAAGATCTCGTCGCCTTCCTCGACCATGGTCTCGCCTTCGGGCTCGATGAAGCGCCCGTTGCGGTAGATGGCCGCAATGCGCGCATCGGCATTCGGCATGTGGTCGCGCAGCGTGCGCAGCTGCTGGCCCACCAGCAGACCGCCTTTGCGGGCCTGCATCCCGACGAGGCGCACGCGGCCATCGGCGAAGTCAACCACATGCAGGGCGCCGGGATTGCGGATCAGGCGCTCGATGTATTCAGTGACCAGCTGCTCGGGGCTGATCCAGACATCCACCGCCAGCGCGCCGTCGGCGAAGAGTCGTTCCTGTGAAGTGTATTCCGAGGCGCGGATGCGCGCTATTTTGGTGGGGGTGCGATAGAGCGCGTTGGCGATCTCGCAGGCCACCATGTTCACTTCATCGGAACTAGTCAGTGCGACCAGCATGTCGGTGTCGGCGATGCCGGCGGCTTCGAGCACGGCGGGATAGGAAGCGTTGCCGGCCACCGTGCGCACATCGATGCGGCTCTGCAGATCGCGCAGCACCGCTTCGTTCGAGTCGACGACAGTGACTTCGTTGTCCGGCTCGCGCGCCAGGTGATAGGCAGCGGTACGGCCAACCTGTCCCGCGCCCAGTATCAGCACCTTCATCGCACGATCTCCAGGTTGGCGTACGACAGCATGAGCCACTTGGCTCCCTGCTGTTCGAAGTTTACCTGCACCCGCGCCTGGGCACCCTGGCCTTCGAGATTGAGAATGACGCCATCGCCGAAGCGGCCATGCCGCACGCGTGCGCCGAGACGGATGCCGGGAGCTGCGGCTTCCGCGACCGGGTCGCGAAACCGGCCGGAGGCGGCGGGCGGGCGGTAACCGGAACCGATCATCGGCCGGGACACCTGGATGCGCGGCCGCACCTCTTCCAGCAGCTCTTCTGGCAGTTCGGCGATGAAACGGGACGGGGTGCCAAAGCTGTCCATGCCGTGCAGGCGCCGCTGCTCCGCGTAGCTGATGTAGAGCTGCTTCATGGCCCGTGTGATGCCCACGTAGCAGAGCCGGCGTTCCTCTTCGAGTCCGTCGATGTCATCGATGGAGCGCTGATGAGGGAAGAGGCCATCCTCCATGCCCGCCAGGAACACGAGGGGAAACTCCAGTCCCTTGGCCGTATGCAGCGTCATCATCTGCACACAGTCCTCCCACTCCTTGGCCTGACCTTCGCCGGATTCCAGCGCCGCATGCGCGAGGAATGCTTCCAGCGGCGGCAGCTTTTCGGCCTCTGCGCCGGGACTCACCGCATCGGCGTCGAAGCCGCGCGCCGCGCTGACCAGCTCATCGAGGTTCTCGATGCGGGCCTCGCCCTTGTCCTGCTTGTCCTTGCGGAAGTGTTCGATCAGCCCCGTGTTCTGGATCACGTGGTCGATCTGTTCGAACAGCGGCAGCCCGCGCGTGTCGCGATCAAGCTGGTCGATCAACTGCAGGAAGCCCAGCAGCGCCGCAGCACCGCGGTTGCCCAGGTCGCTGACACCGGGTGAGCCGGGGGCGCCCGACAGCATCGACGAGGCGGCCTGCCACATCGAGCTGCTGGTATCGCGGGCGACAGCACGCAGGCTGTCCAGCGACTTTGCGCCAATGCCGCGCGTCGGCAGGTTGACCACCCGCTCGAACGACGGATCGTCATTGCGATTGGAGATCAGCCGCAGATATGCCAGTGAGTCCTTGATTTCGGCACGTTCATAGAAGCGCAGGCCGCCATACACCTTGTAGGGAATGCGCGCCTGCAGCAGCGCCTCTTCGAAGGTTCGCGACTGGGCGTTGGAGCGGTACAGGATGGCGACTTCACTGCGTGCGCCACCATTGCGCGACCACTCGGCAATGCGCTGCACGACGAACGATGCTTCGTCGCGCTCGTTGTACGCAGCGTACAGACGGATGTTTTCGCCCTTGATGCCATCTGTCCACAGGTTCTTGCCAAGCCGGCCGGAGTTGTGCGCGATCAAGGCGTTGGCGGCACCGAGGATGTTGCCGGTGGAACGGTAGTTCTGCTCCAGTTTGAACATCTGCGCATCGGGATAGTCGCGCGTGAACTGCCGCAGGTTTTCCACCTTGGCGCCGCGCCAGCGGTAGATCGACTGGTCGTCGTCACCGACCACGAATGGATTGCCGTCCTGGCCTGCCATCAGCCGTGTCCAGGCGTACTGGATGGAGTTGGTGTCCTGGAACTCGTCTACCAGCACATGCGTGAAGCGGGTGCGGTAGTGGGCGGCAAGCGAACTGTTGTCGCGCAGCAGTTCGTACGCGCGCAGCAGCAGCTCGGCGAAATCCACCACGCCACTGCGACGGCACGTGTCTTCATAAAGACCATAGAGTTTCACCAGCATCTGCTGGATGGGATCGTGACCGGCCTTCACCTGCGCGGGGCGCAGCCCATCATCTTTCAGCTTGTTGATGTAGTACTGCACTTCCTTCGGTACATAGCGCGTCTCATCCAGCTCCTGGGAGCGGATCACCTTCTTGATGAGACGCTGCTGGTCCTCGCTGTCGAGGATCTGGAATCCCGGGGGCAGCCCGGCCAGCGCGTGATGCAGCCGCAGCAGGCGATGTGCGATGCCATGGAAGGTGCCCACCCACATGGCGCCACCCGGCATGCCGAGCAGTGCTTCGATGCGGTGGCGCATCTCCGCAGCGGCCTTGTTGGTGAAGGTGACGGCCAGAATGTTGCGTGGCGCAGCGCCGAGCGCGTTGATGGCCCAGGCGATGCGATGCGTGAGCACGCGCGTCTTGCCGCTGCCCGCACCGGCCAGAACCAGCGTGGCGCCAGCAGGCGCAGTCACTGCGGCCCGCTGCTCGTCGTTGAGGGGATTGAGGATAGGCGAGAGGTCCATGGATCGCGCCTATTCTATCAGTCGCTGCGGGTGACCGACCCTTCCGCGTAGCGCAGCAACTCGATGGCGAGCACGAGAATCACCGGTCCCATGATGAAGCCGATCGGACCGAATGCCCCCACGCCGCCGATCACGCCCAGGAACACCAGCAGCGTCGGCACGGGCGTGTAGCGCGAGATGATGGCAGGGCGGATGAAGTTGTCGGAGATCGAGACCACGCCGCCCCAGGCCAGCAGGAAGATGCCCATCCCGATGCTGCCGGTGGCAAGCAGGTACAGCACGCCCGGCACCCACACCAGCGCCGCGCCACCGAACGGCAGCAGGGCCAGCAGACTGGCCAGCACGCCGAACACGATGGGCCCGGACAGGCCGGTTATAGCAAAGCCGATCGTGACAAGGATTCCCTGGACCAGCGCGGTGAGTCCGCATCCATAGACCACGGCCCGCAGCACCTTGCCCAGCCGCGTGAACAGCTTGTCGCGTGGCGCCTTGCTCAGCGGCAGCAAGGCCGAGATCCGCGTGAACCACACATCGCCATCGCGCAACGTGAAGAACAGGATGAACAGCATCAGGAAGAAACGCAGCAATACTGCGGCGGTGCTGAGGAAGAACATGCCGCTGGATTTCGCCAGGGTGCCCGCCCATGTCTGCACGCCGTCGCGCAGGTAGACCTGCATGTCGGACACCTGCACATCGAAGCGCCCAATGACCCAGGCGGCCATGCTGGCGAGTCGGGGGTGTTCCGCCGGATTGAGCCAGTGCGTGAGATTGAAGATGTCCGCGTTCTGCTGCAGGCTGCCAGTGAGCGCGACGATCTGCTGCACGAAGGCAACGGACACCAGTGCCAGCGGCGCAAAGATCGCAACCGGTGTCAGCCCCGTGAGTATCGATGCAGCGAGCGTTTTGCGGCCCTTGAGACGGCGCGTCAGTCTCACCTGCAGAGGATGCATCAGGAACGCCAGGATCGCAGCCCAGGCGATGGGCAATGCGAGCGGCCTCAGGATCAGCCACACCGCCAGCAGCAGGACGATCACCGCGCCGATGGTGAACCAGCGCCTCAGCGCGTGACTGTTGGATTCTTCAGCCATGCCGGTAATCGCATTTCATGGGAATGTTCTCACCACTTGTTGCGCAATGCGCGCAGGCAGACAAAGACTTCGCGCGGCGTGGGGCTTTCCGGCAGCTCCGGGAACTGCTCACGCAGGCCGTCAATGATGGCCGGGTTCTGCAGTCGAAAAAAGGTATTGAACAGCTTTTCTTCGCCGAGCGTGGTGACTGGCATGTCGGCCCCGGCTTGCAGCGCCAACTT
>JBDSGY010000416.1:0-3334 GCA_039918755.1 Steroidobacteraceae bacterium | reverse complement strand
GTGGTGTCGACCCGCGTGCTGAAGCCTTACCAAGCGGTGATCTGGGCGGCGCTGTTCAATTTCGTCGCGATCTGGCTGTTCGAGACCAGGGTTGCCGCGACGGTCGGCAAGGGCATCGTGGCGCCGGAGTTCGTCGACAACGCATTGATATTCGGCGCGCTGATCGGCGCCATTGTGTGGAACGTAGTCACCTGGTACTTCGGCATTCCCAGCAGCAGCTCGCATGCGCTGATTGGCGGCATGATCGGCGCCGCCATGGCCAAGGCGGGGTTCGCACCGCTGATGGCGCCGGGCATCATCCGTACCACTGCATTCATCCTCGTGGCCCCGCTGCTGGGAATGGCCATCGGCGCAGCCCTGATGCTGTTGATCAGCTGGACGTGCTTCCGTATGGCGCCCCGCAAGCTGGACCGCTGGTTCCGCCGCACGCAGCTGCTGGCCAGCGCGCTGTACAGCATCGGGCATGGCAGCAACGACGCGCAGAAGACCATGGGCATCATCTGGCTGCTGCTGATGTCACGGGGCCTGGCAACGCCTGAGCATCTGCCGACATGGGTAATCGTCAGCTGCTACCTCGCCATCTCGGTGGGCACGCTGTTCGGCGGCTGGCGCATCATCCGCACCATGGGCCAGAAGCTGACCAAGCTGACGCCTGCCAGCGGTTCTGCGGCCTCACTGGGAGGTGCGGCGACGCTGTTCCTGGCATCGAATTTCGGCATCCCCGTGTCGACGACCCACACGATCACCGGTGCGATTCTCGGCACCGGTGCCGTGCAGAATCCGGCGCGCGTGCGCTGGGGTCTGGCCACCAATCTCGTCTACGCCTGGCTGCTTACCATTCCGGCTGCCGGCCTCGTGGCCGCCGCTGCGTACTGGGCAGGTCGCAACTTCATCCACTAGCGATGCACGAAAGTGACAGCACAGCAGTGGTGATCGCCGCCGGTTGGCCGGGGTTCTGGCGCATCCTGCGCCGCAGGCACTTCAGTCCATTCAAGACCTACGTCAACCGCGCGCGACACACGGTCGTCATCCTGAATCCCAAGGTCGGCACCAAGAGTTTCCGGCAGGCGCTGACCGACGGCATGCGTGAAGTGTTCGGCATTGCCGATCCCTCCGAGGGCCGTTACCGGTTGTTCAAGAAGGCGCGCGAATTCCAGTTCGCGCGACTGCGGGATTACGCGCACGCGTTCCGATTTCCGGATCGGTACCAGTTCTTTTGCTTCGTGCGCAATCCCTATGCACGGCTGCGGTCCGCGTGGCAGAACAAGTTCGCCTACGGGCACCTGCAGGGTTATTCGCGCAGCATCCGCCGCAAGGAACTGGGACGCCTGCGCCGCTTCGCGTCAGCCGCGCGGCTTCCCGGCGGCGCCGATGGCACCGCGATCCCCTTTGAAACCTTTCTGGCGTACGTGGAAAGTCAGCCGCCTGGTGCGCGTGACCACCATTGGGATGATCAGTATCACGTGTTGCTGATGGATGACGTGCGCTACGAGAAATGGTTTCGCATGGAAGGGGAGTTCACTCCGGGAATGCGACAGATTTTCGCGCGCATCGGGCTCACTGGCGAAGCGGTGGACCGGCTGCTCGCCACGCAGAAGAACGCAAGTCCGCGCGACGAGGCGCCCGTTTATGACGCCGCGCTCGCGACGCGAGTGCACCGACTGTACGCGCGCGACTTCAGCACCTTTGGCTATGACGCGGATTCGTGGCGCGGCCTCTGAGCACGCACGATACCGTCCTGCAACAGCGCCACATGCTGTAGCGTCAGCGCGGCAACGCGTTCGCCTGCATTGCTGCCCGCTGCATCACTGTCAAGAAAGGGAAACAGGCACAGCCCGAGCAAGGTGTCGCCCAGATACTCCAGCGGCAGATCGGCGCGCAGCTGGCCTTCGCGCTGCGCACGTTGCAGCAATTCCCGCAGCACTGCGCGCAGGCGCTCGCGCAATGGCCGGCCTTCCTGCAACAGCAGGCAGCGGCACACGAAAGGATCGGTTGCCACCACTGAGGTCAGGCGCTGCATCAGGAAGGTCAGTGCGGCCACCGGCTGGTCCGCGCGCACGCGTGCAGCGCCGATGAGGTCGTCAACGCGCGGCGCGGCCCTTTCCTGGAGCAGCGCGCCGACCAGGCCTGCGCGATTCAGGAAGTAATAGTTCGCCAGCGCCGGCGTGACGCCCGCGCGCATCGCGGCACGCCCCAGGGTCAGCTCCGCGCCCTCCGCCAGCAGTTCACGGCCAGCCTGCAGAAGCCGACTGCGTTGCGTGTTCCGACCGGCGACAGGCCGCCCGCGGCTGCGTGGGCTATCCGAATTGAGCGTGGGCATAATTAAATTATATACAATTTAATAATGAGTAGGTGGATTCGCTAGGTGAAAACTGTCTGGGTAATAGCTATGACTTTATTGGACACATAACTGCCCCGTCCGTTGCCAACGTGGCGCCGATGGGCAATTCTGAATTAACGCTAACAGGGTCTCCGGCAACGTATCGGGACCTCGTCGAAAAAACAGGGAGGGCGTATGGCGCTGACTTTTCGCAAGCTCGAGGTTTTCGTTGCAGTTGCTGAGCATGGCAATTTTCGCAAGGCCGCGGAGCGACTGGGTATCAGCCAGCCATCGGTCAGTTCCCAGGTGAAGTCGATGGAGCGATACCTCGGCTATCAGTTGTTCCAGCGGCATCGCGGCGCGACATCGGAACTCTCTGCCGAGGGCAGCACCTTCCTGCTCCGTGCGCGCGACCTGGTGGCCGCACAGTCTGCACTGGCCGCTGATCGTCGCCGCAGCCCGCGGCAGGCGCCATTGCAGCTGCGCGTCACGGTCAGCCCATTGCTGATGGAGCGTCGTGTGAAACCCGGCCTGGCGCGGTTCCAGGAAGCCCATCCGCACATCGAGCTGCAATTCATACCGTTTTCACCCGCCAACGAGGGCGCGGGCGCCGTGCGCCGTGGCGAGACCGATGTCCTGATCTATGCCGGCGCAATGCCGGAAAGCAGTGATGAGGTGGAGACCGAGGCCATTTCCCGCATCAGCTGCTCGCTGTACGGTGCCCCGACGCTGGTGCGCCCGGTGTTGCAGGGCCATCGGGCACTGAACGACCTGCCGTTTCTGATGCTGCCGGATCATTCGCGGTTCACCCAGTGGACCCAGGAGCAGTTTGCACGCAAGGGCGTCAACCCCATCAATGTCGCCGCCCGGCCACCGTTCCTCGACGCTCTGCTGCAGATGGTGCTGGCCGGCAAAGGTGTGGCGCTGTTCTTCGACATCGAGATTGCCGCGCAGATGCGGGCGGGGCGCGTCCTGCCCTGCGGCCCGGCCTTCGATCCGGTGGCTCGCGTCATG
>JBDSGY010000415.1:0-2857 GCA_039918755.1 Steroidobacteraceae bacterium | reverse complement strand
CCAGTCGATCGCGGATCTGGCCGGCCTTTCGGTCGCCGAGCTCGCCGCCTTCCTCGACAAGCTCAAGCGCTCTGCGCGCGAGCAGGCCATCGCTGACGACCTGTTGAAGGAAATCGGCGGCCGCCTGCAGTTCCTCGAACGGGTTGGCCTGGCCTATCTGTCGCTGGACCGCGCCGCGCCGACACTTTCCGGCGGCGAAACCCAGCGCCTGCGTCTGGCGGCGCAACTGGGATCGAACCTGCGCGGTGTGTGCTATGTCCTCGACGAACCCACCATTGGCCTGCATCCGCGTGACAACCGGCTGCTGCTTGATGCGCTGAGTGAACTGGGACAGGGCCGCAATACGCTGGTGGTGGTGGAGCACGACGAGGAGACGATCCGGCGCGCCGACCACGTGCTCGACCTCGGTCCTGGCGCGGGCACGCGCGGCGGACATGTGGTGGCCGCGGGCACGATGGCGGAGATCCTGCGCTCACCGGACTCGGTCACGGGCCGCTGCCTGCGCGAGCCCATGCAGCATCCCGCCACGCCGCGCCGCCCGGTCATACGCCGTGGCGCCAATGCCACGCCGATGCTTGAGCTGGCAGGCGTGACGCTGCACAACCTGCGCAAAGTGGATGTGGAGCTGCCGTTGGGGCGGCTGATTGCGCTGACCGGCGTTTCCGGCTCCGGCAAGTCCACGCTGGCGTTGGATGTCCTGCGGCCTGAACTTGAGCGCGCGGTTGCACGGCCTGCCAAGTCGAAGAAGCTGCAGTTCTGCACCGGCCTTGCGGGCAGCGACAACATCGAGCGCGTGCTGGAAGTGGACCAGACGCCCATCGGCAAGACACCACGTTCCTGTCCCGCCACCTATGTCGGCTTCTGGGATGCCATCCGCCGCGTCTTCGCCGGCACCACCGAAGCCGGCATCCGCGGTTACACCGCGAGCCGCTTTTCATTCAACACCAGCGGCGGTCGTTGCCCTGCCTGCGAAGGCCAGGGACTGCGCACCGTGGAAATGAATTTCCTGCCCGATGTGAAAGTGCTCTGCGATGTCTGCAAGGGCCAGCGGTTCGACGCCGAGACGCTGTCGATCCGCTGGCGCGAGCGCTCGATCGGCGATGTGCTCGCGATGAACGTGGACGATGCGGTGGAATTCTTCCGCAGTCACGCGTCGATCTGCCATGCACTCGAGCTGCTGCAGGAAGTGGGACTTGGCTACCTCACGCTGGGCCAGCAGAGTCCGACGCTTTCCGGCGGCGAGGCACAGCGCATCAAGCTGGTTACCGAGCTGGCGCGCATCCGGCCGATTCCAGGCGCGCCGGCTGGCAAGGGATCGTTCTATATACTGGATGAGCCCACGGTCGGCCTGCACATGGCCGATGTGGAACGGCTGATCACCGTGCTGCACCGGCTGGCCGACGCCGGCAACACTGTCCTGGTGGTGGAGCACAATCTGGATGTGATCGCCGAAGCGGACTGGATCATCGACCTGGGCCCGGAGGCAGGGCCCGACGGCGGGCGCATTGTGGCGGCAGGCTCACCTGCCGCCGTGACGGGTCACAAGACGTCCCGCACAGGCGCGGAGCTGGCGCGGCATCGGGAGCATAGACATGACGCATGAAATCCAGTGCTGGAAGTGCGGAGCTGCATTGGAGCATCTGCCGCTGCCGTTCGGACGTCAGGAGCGCTGCCGGGAATGCGGCTCGGATCTGCATGCCTGCAGACTGTGCCGCGAGTTCGATACGCGTCATCCGCAGCAATGCCGCGAGCCGACTGTGGAAGAGGTGCGCAACAAGGAGCGTGCGAACTTCTGCGACCACTACAAACCCATGGCTGGTGCGTGGTCAGGAACAAAACCCGCGGCCAGGGATGCCGCGCTCTCGGAGCTGGAAAAGCTGTTCGGAAAATAGACCGGCTGCGGCGGGTCTTCAGCTGCCGCTGAGGCGGCTCAACAGCTTCGAGAAACGATTGCCGCCCTTCCGGTCCACCGGCTTGCGCACAGCGGAGTCGTTGATGATCGCGCGACCTTCGTCCAGCGTCAGCGTCGACGCCCCGAGAATTTCCAGTGTCGATTCCAGCGGGGCGGCGGACCCGGGCGCAACACGTGACAGCGGCGCATCGGGCCGCTTGCGCACCATCACCCGCTTGCCACCGGGCTTGCCGGTGGCCTTGGGCGCGGCGGCGCCCTGCGGCTTCTTCGCAGCTGCAACTTTCGCCACAGCCTTGCCTGCTGCTGCCGGGCTGTCGTCGAGATCGCGCTTCGTGGGCGCCGGGCGGTCATCTGCGAGCAGCTCGAAACCCTGGAGATTCTCGGTATTCACATCGAGCTTCGCATCGGGTTTGAAGGCGGGCACAGCGTCGCCGAGCCGGGGCACGGCCTTCGACTTCGGCACAGCCGTGTTGCCACCCGCGCTGTCACGCTCCTTCGTGGCGACCGGCACGATGGCCACGGCGCGATAATCCGAACGTACATAGTTGGCCACCTGCGTGGCGGAATTGGGATCGCTGAAAAAGCCCAGGCGCAGCCCGAACCACTTGCGACCCTGGCGATTGCCTTCGACGTTGTAGAGGGTATAGGCATCGAAGATGGCCAGATGCGGCAGCGCTGCGATGTCGATCGGCGATACCGACCACACCAGCTGCACGGCGAAACAGGGCGGCGCATTGTTCTGCGCGTCGATGCGGATATCGGTGAGCGTCTGCGTATCTTCCGGTGTCACCACCCGCACTTCCGCATCGCTCGCCAAGTCTGCGAACGGCGACGCCGGGGGGGCTTCGAGCACCCGCAGCGTCTGCGAGTCGCTCAGCGCGGGCACTTCGGCTTTCATTGCTGGCGCTGCTGTCTTCGCCACGGGCTGCAGGCGTGGCGGCGCGA
>JBDSGY010000414.1:0-4478 GCA_039918755.1 Steroidobacteraceae bacterium | reverse complement strand
GTGATCATCAGGAGAAGCTGTGCTCCGGGGCCGGATATTCATGTGACTTGACGGCAGCCACGTAGGCCTTCAATGCGGCCAGTGGCGAACCCGCGTCCTGCATGAAGTTGCGCACGAAGCGCGGTTTGCGACCGCTGGTGATATCGAGGATGTCGTACACCACCTGGATCTGCCCACCCGTGTCCGGACCTGCCCCGATGCCGATGACGGGGACGTCCAGCGCCGCCGTAATGTCCCTGCCAAGTGCATTGGGTATGCATTCCAGGAGGACGATGTCGGCGCCGGCTGACTGCAGGTCCTTCGCCTCCTGCAGAATGCGGTCCGCCGCGTCCTGCTTGCGTCCCTGCACGCGGAATCCGCCGGTCTTGTGCACGGATTGGGGCTTCAGGCCGAGGTGAGCGCACACGGCAATGTCGTGCCCGGCGAGGAATTCCACGATACGCAGTTGTTCCGCGCCGCTTTCCAGCTTCACCATGCGGGCGCCGCCGTCCTGCATCAACCGCACCGAATTGGCCAGCGCGATCTCGGGGGACGAGTAGCTCATGAACGGCAGGTCGGCGACGAGGAATGGCCGATGCAGCCCGCGCGACACGGCGCATGTGTGATAGACCATGTCGTCCACCGTGACCGGCACGGTGGTGTCATGACCCTGGATCACCATTCCCAGCGAGTCGCCCACCAGCACCAGGTCGATGTCTGCTTCATCCAGCAGCACGGCAAAACTCGCGTCATAGCAGGTGAGCGCCGCAATGGGCTCGCCTTCCGCGCGCATCTTGTTCAGCGTGGTCAGCGTGACCGGCGGGCGGGCCGAATCGCGCAATTGCAGCTGGGTATACATGACTTACAACCCCGTGTGACGCAGCGGATTGTAGTAGAGCCGGCCGTGCACCGTGCGCCCGATCTGCGCGAGCAATTCTTCATAATCCGCCTCATTGCTGATCGGATCGATGCTGGTGGCATTCACGATCAGCAGCGGTGTCTCGTCATAGGCATGGAAGAAGCGCGCATAGGCCTCGTTCAGGCGGGTGAGGTACGCGCGGTCGATCAGGCTCTCGTGGCTGATGCCGCGGCGCGCGATGCGATCCAGCAGCACATCCACCGGCGCCTGCAGATAGACGACGAGGTCGGGCCTGGGCGCATCGATCGCAAGCCGTTCGTGCACCTGCCGGTAGAGGCCGTACTCCTCGTCATCCAGTGTCATCCGGGCGAACAGATCGTCCTTCGCCAGCAGGTAGTCTGCGACCCGCACCGAACCGAACAGATCCTGCTGCTGCAGCGTGGCCTGCTGTTGTGCGCGCTGGAACAGGAAATACAGCTGCGCGGGCAGCGCGCCCACGCGTGGGTTGCGATAGAAGCGTTCCAGGAAGGGATTCTGGTCCGCCTGCTCCAGCACGATCTGGGCGCCCAGGGTGGCGCCGAGCTTGCGGGTCAGGCTGGTCTTGCCAACACCGATCGCTCCCTCCACCACGATGTAGCGGTGCGGCACCGCCGTCATGCAGCAATCACCTCGGCGATACCATCGTCAGGCAGCAGTCGCAGCAACTCTTCGGCGCGGCCCACCCCCGGGACCTGCAGGCTGGGCGCGATATCCACCAGGGGCGCCAGCACGAAGCCGCGCTCGGCAATGCCCGGATGCGGCACCACCAGGTCTTGCGTATCGATGCGTTCGTCACCGAACACCAGCAGGTCAAGGTCCAGGGTGCGCGGACCCCAGCGCTCAATGCGCACCCTGCCGGCGCGTGTTTCGATGGCGCGGATCTCCGTCAGCAGCTCGCGCGCCGAGAGCTGCGTCAGCACGCCAGCGACTGCATTGATGAAATCATCCTGCTCCACTGGGCCGAACGGACGGGTGCGATACAGGCGCGATTTTGCGATGAAGCGGGTGTTGTGCATGTTTCCCAGCGACTCGAAGGCGGCGCGCACGCGCGCCTGCGAGTCACCCAGATTGCTGCCGACTCCAATGTACGCCGGCACCCAGATGGTCATTGCGGACCCGAACGTCGTGGCCGACGGCGACGCCGGCGCCGCGGGCGATCGCCTTCGCCTTCTTCTCCACCACCGCCGTCATCACGCGCGCCGCGCGAGCCGCCGCGCGCTGCTTCCAGCGCCAGCGCCATCTCATTTCGCTGCTGGGGGCTTGCCGCTTGCAGCGCAGTCCACCATTCAGCCACTTCGCGCTGCGCCATGCCCACTGCGGCGCGCAGCAGCAGCAGATCATAGGCAGCACGGAAGCGCGGCTGTTCGATCAGTCGCAGCACTCGCCGGCTGCGCGGATTTTCCAGCTGCGGCTGCAACGCGAACATGTCACGCACCCCCAGCGAGAAACGCTTCGGAATCGTCACCCGCTGCTGCGCTTCGCGCATCGCGTGTTCGCAGCCGTCGAGAATGGTGCCCACGTCGCCCCATTGTTCCTGCGGCTGCTTCTCGATATAGGCCGCAATCGGCCCGTACAGCAGCAGCGTGAACAGGAAGGTCGGCGTGACCGACTTGCCGGCCAGCACGCGCTCGTCCGTGTTCTCAAGTCCAGCAACCAGCAGCTTTTCAACCAGGCTTCCGGGATGACGCGCGAGGAATTTGTCCACGCCGGGATAGAGCACGGCCAGCAGGCCGCGGCGGCGCAGCACTTCCAGCGATTTGACGCCGTGCCCAGTGAGGAACAGCTTCAGCGTTTCATCGAACAGTCGCGCTGCCGGAACTTCATTGAGCAGATGCCGCAGCTCGTCGATGGGTGCTTCGGTGGCAGGATCCAGCGTGAAACCGAGCTTTGCCTCGAAGCGCGCGGCACGCAGCATGCGCACCGGGTCTTCACGGTAGCGGTGGTCCGGGTCGCCGATCATCCGCAGGCGGCGCGCGATGACGTCCTCCCAGCCGCCGACGTAGTCCCACACCGAAAAGTCTTCGATGTTGTAGTACAGGCCGTTGCAGGTGAAATCGCGACGCCAGACATCCTCTTCGATGTTGCCGTAGCTGTTGTCGCGCAGGATGCGACCACCTTCATCGAGCAGCCGGTCGTTGGGATTGTCGCCGCCGCGCGTGAAATCTCGGTCTTCGAGCGCCGGGTCATACGCTTCAGCGTCGCGCTCGCGCTCCTGGTCGAGCTCGGCTTCGGATTCGGGGTTGTCTTCGCTGGCGCCTACTTCCGGGAGGATGTCGGGATCGTCCTCGGTTTCCTCTCCCTGCGAAGGCGCGCTGGCCGCCCGGAAGGTGGCGACTTCGATGATCTCGTGACCGAAGAAGACATGGGCCAGACGGAACCGGCGCCCGATCAGGCGACAATTGCGGAACGCGCGCCTCACCTCTTCGGGCCGCGCGCTGGTGGCAACGTCGAAATCCTTCGGCTCGACGCCTAGCATCAGGTCGCGCAGGCAGCCGCCGACCAGGAATGCCTGGTAGCCGCCCTCGCGCAGGCGATACAGCACGCGCAGTGCATTCGGCGAGATGTTCTTTCGCGATATGGAATGTTCGGCGCGCGGGATGATGCGCGGCGAGCCTGCCGGCTTTGCGCCGGCGTCGGAATCAGGGTTCAATGGTTTTCCGGACTTCTTTAATTGGACTTGAGCATGTTTCGGGGGAGCCTATAATACCGCGCCGCGCCCACCCACGCGGCAACCAAACCCGCAGGGTTTGCCACGCTCCCTTCGTCTAGAGGCCCAGGACATAGCCCTCTCAAGGCTAGTACACCGGTTCGAATCCGGTAGGGAGCGCCAATTTATCAAACACTTACACGAACCCGTTTCAGTCGTACGAAAACGGTACGGAAATTAACCCCTTTCCTTTGAAACACGCACCGGTATATTGGAAATTACGATCCGTGCAGCGGCATCTGGCACATTCGCCTTTTCGAGCAACTCGATAAACGCGTGGTACAGCGCGGAATCAAATTCCGTGGGGCCGATAATTATTCGATCTATCAAGTCGGGAATTGCCGCTCCGTAGAATCCCTCTTCCGGCACGTTCTCCAGGGGAATCTTGATTACGTGCTGCGGGATGCCTCGGACAGATTCCACCTCGATTTTTAGGCGCCTGTCGGAATCCAAACCCCTTGTATGGATCACGCGCCACTCTCGCTCCTCCTCAAATCCCGGGTGTTTGGTACAAATCGCCGCAAAGCGAAGCATATTGAACAGATAGTGCGTTAAATGCTCACGCTCTTGAGTCGCGAGGAATGAGGATTCCGTCCTAACGTTTTCGGCGACACGGTCGAACTCGGTGAGAAACCGACCGGCGTCCGAATAGGAAACTGGGCTTGAATAGAGCTCCATCGCTACGGTCGGACTCGTGAACACCTGACTATTCAGGACTAACGCGACACCCGAACTGCCTCCGTACGCTCGCCACATTGAAAGTCGACCGTACTTGTCTTCAGAGGGGTCGTGTTCAGAGACGCACGTAAGGAACGTCCGGTGCTGGAAGGCCGGCAAGCATTCATCGAATCGACTTTCGACTTCCTTCCACACGCCTGGAAAGATCAGTTCCAG
>JBDSGY010000413.1:0-12116 GCA_039918755.1 Steroidobacteraceae bacterium | reverse complement strand
CAGGTGGACATGGTGCCGTACACCCAGCTGCCCGCACGCAGCTTCGGCAACGTGGTCGGCGCAATGCCGGCAGCGCGGTGTTCGTCCACCACTTCGGACAGGGTTGCAAGCCGCAGACCCGGATGCTTCGTGAGCTCTTCGTACATGGCGCTGAGGAAATACCAGCCATTGAACGGGTAATACTCCCAAGCGTTCTCGCCATCCAGCGCGATCAGCAGCACGCGCTGTTCGGCGCCCGCCGTGCGTTCGGCCAGCGCATTCACTTCCTGCACGAAATGCCGGGCTGCATCGTCGCCATGCCACTTGGAATAGGAGAATCCGATCAGGTCGGAGATGCCGTCGTGACGGAAGTGGCAGGCGAGCTTGCTGCCCGGCAATGCGAAGGGGCGGTTGAGCAGTTTTTCGGCGCCGGCGGTATCGGCCGGCACACTGATGCCGGAACGCGCCAGCGATGGCCGCAGCACGCTCACGCTGGTCGCGAGCCAGTCGAAGCCCGCGGCTTCGATGGCGCCAACAGCCTCGACACTGATCGCACCTTCGGATGGCCAGCAGCCGCGCGGTTTGCGCCCGAACACCCGCTCGTGGCATTCCACCGCACGGCGCATATGCCAGGCGGCGCGCTCGGCGCCACCGGGATAGCCGGGAGACAGCGGCAGGCCGCAGCCCGGCTCGCCGTCTCGCGCGGCGGCAAAATCGAACAGCAGCGGCAGGATGGGATGGCTGTATGGCGACACGGCCAGCTCGCATTTGCCCGCGTCGGCCAGCGCGCGAAAGCGTGGCAGAACCCCGGCCAGCAGTTCGCCGATCAGCTCCAGCAGCAGGCGCCGGTCCGCGGCATCGAAACCTCGCGCCTTCTGCGTCAGCTGCGCAACGCGCTTGTCCACACGGCGCACGGATTCACCCATCCACGCGAGGTGATACCAGACGGCCAGGTCGTAGAGCAGCTGGTCCGAGGCATAGCCGATGCGAGCGGGAGAGTTGACCGCCACCGCCAGTTCAACCAGTTCGGCGAACGGCGCGTGCCGCAGGATCAGGTTCTCGCGATCGCCACGCATGCAGGCCGTGACCAGCTGCAGGCGGTGCGTGGCGTCGACAGGCAGTTGGGTATCGCTCAGCGTGGCCAGCAGCATGTCCGGCAGCGGCATTGCCGCCGTCAGCGCGTTGTTCACCGCAGCCGAGAGATCCTCGATCTGCTCGATCAGCACCGGCGTGAAATTGACCACTGCCTTCGCGCCCGGAACATTTTCCAGGTGTGCGGCCATGTCGGTGTAATCCTTGATGGCGTGCAGCCAGGTCCAGGGCAGCACATAGCGGCCCGACAGGGCGTCGCGATAAGGAGGTTGATGCATGTGCCAGAGCAGCACAACCGGCAGCCGCGTATCCGTCATCCTCGAGTCATCGTCGCGGCAAGCAGCGTCTCCGGTGTCACCAGCACGATGCCGCGCGGGGTCACATCGAAGCGCTCGCGATCCTGCAGCACGTTGACACCGATCTGGGTGCCATCGGGGATGTCACAGTGCTCGTCGATGATGGCGCCGCGGATGATGCAGTTCCTGCCGATGTGCACGCCCGGCATGATGATCGAGCGTTCGACCTGGCTGCGCTCTTCGATGCGGACCGCGGAAAACAACAGCGATTCACGCACCACGGCGCCGGAAATGATGGACCCGCCGGCTACCAGCGAGTTGACGGCCATGCCGACGCGATCGCCATCGGCGAGCACGAATTTCGCGGGCGGCTGCTGCACCTGGTAGGTCCAGATCGGCCACTCTTCATCATAGACATTGAGCTCGGGGGACACGTGCACGAGCTCGAGGTTCGCCTCGTAGAAGGCGTCGACCGTGCCCACGTCTCGCCAGTAGTTCTGCGCCCGCGTGCGGACATTGCGGAACGGATAGGCGAAGACCTGCAGCTTCTCGATGGCCTTCGGAATGATGTTCTTGCCGAAGTCATGGCTGGACGTGTCGTCGGCGGCGTCTTCCGTCAGCAGCTGTTCGAGCAGCTGCGCGTTGAACACGTAGATGCCCATCGATGCCAGGGCCACGTCGGGATTGCCGGGCATCGGCTCGGGCGCCGGTGGCTTCTCGGCAAACTTGGTGACCTTGTTCCAGTCAGTGACGGAAAGCACGCCGAAATCGCGCGCCTCGGGGATGGGCACTTCGACCACACCCACGGTGATGTCGGCGCCCTTTTCCACGTGGTAGGCGATCATCGGTCCGTAATCCATCTTGTAGATGTGATCGCCGGCCAGCACCAGCACATGCTTCGGATGATGCTGGCGCACGTATTCCAGGTTTTGGTAGACGCTGTCGGCCGTGCCGCGGTACCAGTGCTTGCTCACCTGCTGCTGTGCCGGCACCACGTCGATGAATTCACCGAATTCACCGCGCAGGTAGCTCCAGCCGCGCTGCACGTGCTGGATCAGCGACTGGCCCTTGTACTGCGTGAGCAGGCAGATCTTGCGGATGCCCGAATTGACGCAGTTGGAAAGCACGAAGTCGACGATGCGGAACTTGCCGCCAAACGGCGTGGCCGGCTTGCAGCGATGCTCCGTAAGGCCTCGCAGGCGCTCGCCCCGACCTCCGGCCATGATCATTGCAAGCGTGCCGCCCGTGAGGCGACTGACATACCGGCCGGATGAAGTGCGCGAAATCTTTGCCATGCACGCTATATTTACCACAGGCAGCATACGAGGCGCGCCCCCACAACTCGCGAAATCGCGACAGGTCGAGCTATCAGCAATTCACAGCCAACCGGTCAGCAGCGGATTGCCGCGGGCCGGCACCACGATCCACACAGCCTGCTTGGAGTCCACGAGCAGGGCACGGTGAAGGTTGTGCGCGCCTACCTTCCGGCCACCCGCAGCGCGCGGCTCGCCGACGGGCGGCAATTTGAACGGGTCGGGCATTCGGATTTCTTCGAACTGCAGGGCAGCACGCCCGTCGATGCGCATCCGCAACTGGCGTGGATCGATGATTCCGGCCTGGAGCATGTACGCATCGATCCTTACAGTTTCCTGCCCACCATTTCGGATGGTGACCTGGCGCTGTTTGCTTCCGGCGGCCATGTAGAAGCCTGGCGCATGCTGGGCGCACATCCGGCCAGGTTCGATGATGTGCAGGGCGTGCGCTTTGCCGTGTGGGCGCCAAATGCCGAGCGTGTCAGCCTGGTGGGGCCGTTCTGTGACTGGGACGGCCGGCGCCTGCCCATGCGGGTGCTGGGTGGCAGCGGCGTCTGGGAACTGTTCGTCCCGGGTCTTGCCGTGGGTGCCTTGTACAAGTATGAGGTCCGCAGCCGGACCACCGGCAGCGTCGTCCTGAAGACCGATCCCTACGCCTTCGCGATGGAAAAGCGTCCGGCCACGGCCGCCATCGTCACTGACCAGTCAGCCCATGTCTGGCAGGACGACGCCTGGATGTCTGCGAGGCGCGAACGCGACTGGCTGCGCGCGCCGCTCTCGATCTATGAAGTACACGCCGGTTCGTGGCAACGCCATCCGGATGGCGAGTTCCTGACCTACCGCGAGCTCACCGAACAGCTGTTGCCCTATGTGAAGATGATGGGCTTCACGCATATCGAGCTGCTGCCGATCACCGAACATCCGCTCGATGATTCATGGGGCTACCAGACTACCGGCTACTTCGCACCGACCAGCCGCTTCGGGCCTGCCGATGACCTGAAATACTTCATCGACCGCTGCCACCAGGAAGGCGTTGGCGTGTTGCTCGACTGGGTGCCCGCGCATTTTCCCCGGGACGCCCATGGGCTGGCGCGTTTCGACGGCACGGCGCTCTATGAATATGAGGATCCGCGCAAGGGTGAGCACCAGGACTGGGGCACCTACATCTTCAATTACGAACGACACGAGGTGCGCAGCTTCCTGCTGGCCAGCGCCTGCTTCTGGCTGGAGAACTTCCACTTCGACGGACTGCGCGTCGATGCGGTAGCGTCGATGCTTTATCTCGACTTTGGCCGCGGCACCAATTACATCCCCAACAAGCATGGCGGACGCGAAAACCTGGAGGCCATCGATTTTCTGCGCACCTTGAACATCGTGACCCATCAGCGGGCGCCGGGCACGGTGATCATGGCGGAGGAATCCACCGACTGGCCGCAGGTGAGCCGACCGGTGGACAACGGCGGCCTTGGTTTCTCGATGAAGTGGAACATGGGCTGGATGCACGACACGCTCGGCTACTTCAAGCAGGATCCGCTGTGGCGCAAGCATCATCAGGACAGCCTGACGTTCGCGATGATGTATGCCTGGACCGAAAACTTCATCCTGCCGCTGTCGCACGATGAAGTGGTGCATCTGAAAAGCTCGCTGCTCGGCCGCATGCCGGGCGATCGCTGGCAGCAACTGGCCAACCTGCGGCTGATGTTCACCTACATGTGGACGTTGCCCGGCAAGAAGCTGCTGTTCATGGGTGGCGAGTTCGGACATCCATGGGAATGGGATTTCCATGTGGCGCTGCCCTGGTACCTGCTCGAGCACGCGGAACATCGGGGCGTGCAGCAACTGGTGGCTGACCTGAACCGGCTGTATGTGAACGAGCCGGCGATGCACCGGCATGACTTCGAACCGCAGGGTTTTCACTGGATCGACTGCAGCGACCGCGAGCAGTCGGTGCTCGCATTCCTGCGCCTGGGCCACGACCAGCGACTGGTGGTGGTGCTCAACTTCACGCCGCAGCCACGCATCGGCTACCGCATCGGCGTTCCCGAGGCGGGCCGCTATCGCGTGTTGCTGAATTCGGATTCCAGCCATTACGGCGGCGCCAACCTGGGTCACGAGATCAGCGTTGCCGGCGCGATGCCCTGGCACGACCTGCCATTTTCACTGACCCTGGACCTGCCACCGCTGGCAGGCCTGGTGCTCGTCAAAGACTCTTCATGAGTCCCATTTCCAGTGGATGCGACAGCAGCGGGTGCCACGGATAAACGCGCACTTCCAGCTGATACTGGCCGGTGCCGGGTGGCACTGCGGCGACTTCATAGGCGACGGCGCCTTCGGCATCCACCGGCCCCGCCGCGGTGAATTCCGCCCGCCATTGACCGTTGGGCTGCGAATGACCGAATGAGCATAGCGCCGCCGGTTCGAAGCGGGCATCGGGCAGCAGCCGCCGCGCCTTGAATTCCACGCGCAGATCTTCCGGCGTGAGGCCGGCAAGCTGCACACGCGCCTGCATGCGCAGCGGCGATGCCGCGTCCGCGCTGCGCGGCGCATCCTTGACGTCCAGAATCCGGACGCCATCCCAGCGCTCGCGCACACGGCGCTTCCATACTGCCAGCTGTTCCGCCGGCGCGCCCGCATTGTCGCGCAACTTTGCCCCATGCGCCGCGGCCGGCAGGTACATGCCATTGGTGTAGTCGCGCACCTGGCGACGCATGTTGAAGCGCGGCACGATCGACGCCATCGCATGGCGGCAACGCCGTACCCATTCCGGCGAGAGGCCACTGGCATTACGTCCGTAGTAGAGCGGCACCGCCTCTTCTTCGATGGCATCCAGCACCGCTGCGCCATCGAGATGGTCGCGCCGCCCTTCGTCCAGTGCGTCGGCGCCTGGAATTCCCCAGCCATTGTGGCCGTCATAGGCTTCCGCCCACCAACCGTCGAGAATGGACAGATTGAGCCGGCCATTGACCGCGGCCTTGATGCCGGAGGTGCCACTGGCTTCCAGCGGCGCGATGGGATTGTTCAGCCATACGTCGACCCCGGTAACCAGCCAGCGCGCCAGCTGGATGTCGTAGTCCTCGAGGAACACCACGCGGCCGGCGAACTCCGGCTGCAGCATGGTCTGCTTGATCTCGCGCAGCACCTGCTGACCCGGCAGATCGGCCGGATGTGCCTTGCCCGCAAACAGGAACAACACGGGGCGCGCCTCGTTCGAGACGATGCGCAGCAGCCGTTCGCGGTCACGCAGGATCAGCGCCGCGCGCTTGTAAGTGGCAAAGCGCCGTGCGAAACCAATGGTCAGCACGTTCGGATTGGCGGGGTCGAGCAGACGCGTGATGTGCCGCAGCTGCGCGGAACCCAGTCCCTTGCGTCGATACTCCTGTTCCAGGCGCGAACGCACGCCGGCCAGCATGCGCGATTTCACGTCCTGCGCAGTGGTCCAGAAAGGCGCATCGGGCATGTGGTCGATGGCCTGCCAGTAGTCCGCATCGGACAGGCGATCGCGCCACTGCGGCAGATGGGCGTCCAGGAAGTTCGCCCACACCGATGACAGGAAGGTGGGCACGTGGATGCCGTTGGTGACGTAGCCGACCGGATTTTCCTGCGCCGGAATCTCGGGCCAGTGGTCCGCGCACAACTGCGACGAGACCGCGCCGTGGATGCGACTCACACCGTTCACGCGACGCGTGCCGTTGAGCGCGAGGCGCGTCATGTTGAAGCGTCCTTCAACCCCCGGGGCGCGACCCAGCGCCAGCAACCGGTCCATGCCCAGCGCCATGCTGGACGCCATGCCCGAGAAGTGTTCGACGAACAGATGGTCGGGGAATGCATCGTGGCCCGCAGCCACTGGCGTATGCGTGGTGAACACGCACTGCGCGGCAACCAGCTCCAGCCCGGCTTCGAAACTGCGCCCCAGCGCAAGCTGTTCACGCAGCAGCTCGATGGCCAGGAAGGCCGCGTGCCCCTCGTTCATGTGCCACACAGCGGGCGCAAGGCCCAGCAGCCGCAGCACCCGCACGCCGCCAATGCCCAGCACCATCTCCTGACGGATGCGATGCGACTCGTCACCACCATAGAGACGGAAGGTGATGTCGCGGTCTGCGTCCGAATTGCCTTCGACATTGGTGTCGAGCAGGTAGACGCTCACATGGCCAACCTCGGCCAGCCACAGTCTCGCGTTGACCTGACGATCGGCGATGGGCACGTGCACCACCACCCAGTTGCCTGCCGCATCGCGCACCGGCTCCACCGGCAGGTCGCGCGGATCCGCATCGCGGTAGCCAGCGTGCTGCGTGCCATCGCTGTCCACCGATTGCGAGAAATAGCCCTGGCGATACATCAGGCCGACAGCGACAAAGTTCAGCTGCTCGTCGCTGGCAGCCTTGCAATGATCGCCAGCCAGGATGCCGAGGCCACCGGAGTAGATCGGAAAGCTTTCGTGGAAACCGTACTCGGCGCAGAAATACGCCACCAGCGGCTTGCCGCTGCGCGATGCATCCTGCGCCTGGTAGCGGTCATAGTTGGCCAGTGCTTCCTGATAACGCCGCAGGAATTCGGGGTCGCTGGCCGCGGCGTCGAGGGCCGCCTGGCTGACACAACGCAGCAGCAGGCGTGGGTTTGAATGAGTTTCTCGCCACAGGTTCTGGTCGAGATCCTCGAACAGCGAGCGCGCCGGGCGGTCCCAGCTGTAGGAAAGATTGTTGGCGAGTTCCGGCAGCCGAGTCAGCGCTGCGGGAATGACGGGCGAAATTTCAACTGTTTGCATGCGGCGAGTCTAGCCCGGGCGGAGGTCGTGCCCTGCGAATCGCCGCGCACTTTGAGCAGCTTGCCCATAAACTCCACCGCCATGCCCCCGCTGCACCAACCCGGTAGCCGCCTGCTTGCTGCCCTGGTCCTCGCTCTCGCCACCGGGGCCTGCGCGCAGAGTCCGCCCGATGCCGCGCGTGCCGTTGCCGCCGCGACGCAAAGCACACCCGCGGCGGGCTGCCTTGCTGCCGGCGACGGTAACCTTCAGGCACGGGTACGTGGCGCACTGGTCGCGGACCTGGACTGGGGCAATGCACAGATGCAGTGTGAAGGGGGCATGCGGCCCGATGGTCAGGGACTGCGCGTGGCCATTGCAGGGCCGATGCCTGCCGGCCTGGGGGGCACATCGGGCGCGAGTGCGCCCGCACTGCTGCGGTTCATCTTTGGCATAGACCTGCAGGACGTGGCGAGCGGTGCGGCACAGGCGCTGCCCACCAACCTCACTGTCATCGTCGAGGGTGGGCAGCAGCTCTACGCAACGCGCGGTGACGACAAATGCGCGGTGGAAAACCTGCAGCGGACGCCGATCATCACCAGCAACGGCAAACTCGACCGCGTGCACGTGCGCGGCTACTGCACCGGTCCCGCTGCTGACCTTGACGGCAACGCACGCGTGCTCGTGCCAACCTTTGCATTCACGGCAGTGGTGCACAATGGAGACGGACCATGAAGCAACTGATCCTTTGCCTGGCGCTGGCCGTTGGCGCGTTGCCGGCCTGCGCGGCGCAGCCCGCACCCAGCGATGCAGCCGCACCTTCGTTCCAGCCCGCGCAACTGCGCAACTTCACGCGCAGCCAGCTTGCCATCGAGCGTCGCGGCGGGCGCGATACGCTGCAGATATGGCTGGCGCAGACTTCCGAAGAACAGCAGCAGGGACTGATGTTCATCCAGCAATTGCCCAATGACCACGGCATGTTGTTCGTGCTGGGCACGCCACGGCCAATGAGCATGTGGATGAAGAACACCTACGTCTCACTCGACATGCTGTTCGTGGATGCACGCGGGCGCGTCACGCATATCGTGGAGCGTGCGAAGCCACTGTCTGAAGACATCATCTCGTCCGGTGGGGCAGTCGCTGGCGTGCTCGAGATGGCCGGCGGTGAAGTGCAGAGACGCCGCATCGCCGTCGGCGATCGGCTCAGGCACCCCGTCTTTGTAGGAGATAACTGACAACCGATCGGCGTTGCGCAACTACAACAAATGGCGATATTTGTTGGTTTTCGCCACAGCGAACCAGTAGCATCTTCGCCATCCCCTGCTTCAAAGGGATTTTTAGGAAGAACTATGATCAAGAAATCTTTGTTGACGCTCGCCGTGTCGGCAGCGCTCCTGGGTACAGCTGCCGCTGCCCACGCGGGCACCGATGTCGGGCAATGGACGCTGGGTGCCGGTGGCATCTGGACCGGAACCGACAGTGACCGCGGCCTCGACGACGCATATGGTCTCAACTACTCCATCGGCAAGGCAATCAGCGAGAAGTGGGACTTCAGCCTGAACGGCTTCTCGTCCAACCACGACGTGACGGGCGCTTCATACGATCATGAACTGAAAGGCCTCACTGCCGACTTCAGCCGCGTCTTCGATCGTGACTCACGCATCAGCCCGTTCTACACACTGGGCTTCGGCATTGTCGATCAGTTCCGTCCGACGGCTGCTGACAAGGAAGTCGTCGCCAAGGTGGGCTTCGGCGTGCTCGGCGATCTGGTCGAATTCAGTGGGGGCAACAAGCTGCAGCTGAAGGCTGATGCAGCTGCGCGCGGCTCCGTTGGTCGCGGCATCGTGGACGTCGTGCTGGGCCTGGGCCTGCAGCTCGCGATCGGTTCACCGCCCCCGCCGCCGGTGCCGGTAGTGGCTGCGCCACCACCGCCGCCGCCGCCGCCACCACCTCCTCCTCCGCCACCCCCGCCGCCGCCGCCAGCTCCGCCGCCTCCGGCTGATGATGACAACGACGGTGTGTTGAACATTTCCGATCGCTGCCCGAATACCCCGGCTGGTGATCGCGTCGATGCCAACGGCTGCAGCGTGCGCGCCAACCTGAAGGTGTTCTTCGACACCAACAAGTCGGACCTCAAGCCTGAGTCGTATGCGGAACTGGATGCGATGGCCAAGTTCCTGACCGATGTGCCCAACGCACGCGGCGTGGTGGAAGGCCACACCGACAACGTGGGTGCCGATGCGTACAACCTGGCGCTGTCACAGCGTCGTGCCGATTCGGTACGCAAGTACCTCATCAGCAAGGGTGTGGCGGCCAACCGCCTGGATACGAAGGGCTATGGCGAGAGCCAGCCTGACGGCGACAACAGGACCGTGGATGGTCGTTCGGCAAACCGCCGCGTGGTCTTCCAGCGTACTGATACGCCGTAAGTCGAGTAATTGAAGCTCTGGGTCGACCAGGGCTTCGCGACTCGCAAGGCCCGGCTGGCAACAGCCGGGCCTTTTTTGTTTGCGTTGTTACGGTGCAACATTTTCACGTGTGGCGCGCGTTCCCGTTTGCCGCGTAGTGAAAATAGATGCAAATATCGTGCATAAAGCCCTGACTGTAGGCATAAGCCGCCGGTTTTCAGGTCGTTGTATTACACCAACAGTTGCTATCTGCCACGTGCGCCTGTGTATATGATCGCGACATAGAGATCCGCACATGCTGTGCTGGTCGTCACATTTTGAAGATAACGGCCCGTTATGGGTTCATATCAAAACCAAGTTTGGGAGCACTGAGCAAATGCGAATCAACAAGATGGATCAGCAAGACTTCGTTCAGAACGCGGTGCGTTTGGCGATGCTCACGGGCGCCGTGGCTGCTGCCACGAGCCCCACCACTGCGATGGCGCAGGAAGGAGCCGACAGTCTTGAAGAAGTTGTGGTCACTGGCTCGCGCATTCGCCGTGTCGATGCCGCAACAGCCAGCCCGGTGCAGATCGTGACTGCCGAATCCATCCGCGAATCCGGCGTCTCCACCATTGGTGAGTTGATCCAGAAGTTGCCATCCATCGCCGGCGCCGCAACGAATCCGTCGCTGAACAACGGTGGAGGTGACGGTGCCAGCAACATTGAACTGCGCGGCCTCGGCGTCGAACGCACACTGGTGCTGGTGAATGGCAGGCGTTACGGCGCCATCGGCGACGAGTCCAGCGCGATCGACATCAATTCGCTGCCGATCAACATGATCGAGCGCGTCGAGGTGCTGAAGGAAGGCGCTGGCGCCATCTACGGTTCCGACGCCATCGGCGGCGTGGTCAACTTCATCACCAAGAAGAACATGGACGGCGCGGAAGTCACCGTGGATTACGGCCAGTCGGACCGCAATGACGGCAAGCGCCGGGGCATTTCGCTCTCCTATGGGCACTCCACCGACAGGGGCAACCTGATCCTCGGCATGAACTACAACCAGCAGGATGCCATTTCGGCTGGTAACCGCGCGTTCTCGCGCAATGCCATCTATTTCTACGGCTCGGTATTCGAAGGCGGCTCGAGCCGTGTTCCCAACGGTCGTGTGTTCCTGAATACAGCGCAGGCGGCGACCTTCGGCTGCGACAGCGTCACGCGCAAGGCGGGCGCTGCCGGCACCAGCATCAATGACTTCCGTTGCTACGTCGGCACAGGCCAGAACAACGACTCGTACAACTACCAGCCGGAAAACCTGATCCTGACTCCGCAGGAACGCGGCACGGTGTTTGCGATCGGTGACATCGACGTCAATGACAACATCGAGCTGTACACTGAATTTCTCTACAACTACACGACGTCAGGCTACAAGGCCGCTTCACTGCCGCTGGATACGCGCAACGACGATATTACGATTGCGGCCAACAATATCTACAACCCGTTCGGTTACGCCCTGGGTGGTGCGTCCGGCGTCAACCCCAATGCTACCTTCCGATTGATCGCCATCGGCAATCGCCGCACTGAAACCAGCAGCTATCAGGGCCAGATCAGCACGGGCGTACGTGGCGACATCATGGAATCCAGCTGGGACTATGACCTTACCCTGGGATATGGCCGGCTCGACCAGCGCACCAAAACCGATGGCTACCTGTTCACCAGCCGCTTGAAGAGTGCAGTGGGTCCGTCCTTCCGCAACGCCAGCGGCACGCCCACCTGCGGCACGCCTGCGGCACCCATCTCCGGCTGCATACCCGTCAACATCTTCAATCTGACCGATCCCTCCCAGGTCACGGCGTTGAACCAGATCAAGGCCGGCTACAACGAGTCCTACAACTTCGCCATGCGCTCCGCATCGTTGGCACTTTCCGGTGACCTGTTTGCGCTACCTGCCGGCGAAGCGAAGCTGGCGACCGGTATCGAAATCCGAGACCAGCGCAGTTCGTTTGACACGGACTTCATCACCCAGGCGGAACCGCCGTTGTTCCTGAATTGCCTGTTGCAGCAGGAAGCTTGCAGCGGCGACCGGGCCGGTGGCTTCAACGTGAAGGAACTCTACGCCGAGCTGTTCCTGCCCGTCCTCAAGGACGCACCCTTTGCACAGTCGCTGAACCTGATCCTGGGTGGCCGGTATTCGGATTACTCGTCGTACGGTTCCACCACCAACGGCACCTACAAGCTGGAATGGCGTCCCGTCGGCGACGTGCTGGTGCGTGCTTCATTTGCCGACGTCTTCCGCGCTCCCACGCTGCTG
>JBDSGY010000412.1:0-4095 GCA_039918755.1 Steroidobacteraceae bacterium | reverse complement strand
CAGCGCCCGCATCATGCGCTCGCGCTGCTCGGCTTCCTCGCGTTCCACCTGCGCTTCATCGCGCACTTCGATGCGGCTCAGCACCGAAGCCACCTCGTGCTTGACGCGATCCAGCATGCTGCTGAACAGCTCGAAGGCCTCGCGCTTGAACTCGTAGCGGTAATCCTTCTGCGCATAGCCGCGCAGATGGATGCCCTGGCGCAGGTAGTCCATGGCAGCCAGATGCTCGCGCCAATGCGAATCCAGATTGCGCAGCAGCACTTCGCGCTCGATCTGACGCAGCAGCGGCGCACCGAAACGCGCCTCCTTCTGCGCATATTGCTCATGCACTGCGGCGATGGTGCGCGCGCGGAACACGGAATCTTCCAGCTCCTGGTTCTCGCTCACCCAGGCCTTGGCATCGATGTGCGTATTGAAATCGCGCTGCAGCGCGCTGGTCAGGCTGTCGAGATCCCAGTCCGCCGGCGCGGTCTGGTGCGGCACGAACTGCCCGATCAACCCATTTACCGCGTCTTCGCGCATGCTGGCCACGGCCTCGGACAGATCGGTCGCGCCGAGGATGCCCGTGCGCTGCTGGTAGACCACCTTGCGCTGGTCGTTGGCCACGTCGTCGAACATCAAGAGCTGCTTGCGGATGTCGAAGTTGTGCGCTTCCACCTTGCGCTGCGCCTTCTCGATCTGGCGCGTCAGCATGCTGGACTCGATGACCTCGCCTTCCTTCATGCCCGCAAACTGCAGCAGGCGCTTGGTGCGGTTCGGATCGCCGAAGATGCGCATCAGCGTGTCTTCCATCGACAGATAGAAGCGCGACGAACCGGGGTCGCCCTGGCGACCGGAGCGGCCACGCAACTGGTTGTCGATGCGGCGCGATTCGTGCCGCTCGGTGCCAACGATATGCAGGCCACCCGAGGCCAGCACTTCATCGTGGCGCAGCTGCCACGCAGCGCGCAGTTCCGCGCGGCGCGCCTCGTCCACCACCTCGCCATTGGCTTCCAGATCGGCGATTTCCGCATCGAAATTGCCGCCGAGCTGGATGTCCGTGCCGCGACCGGCCATGTTGGTGGCGATGGTCACGGCGCCAGGACGGCCGGCCTGCGACACGATATGCGCCTCGCGCTCATGCTGCTTCGCGTTGAGCACTTCGTGCGCCACGCCTTCTTCCGTCAGCATCTTCGCCAGCAGCTCGGAGCTTTCGATGGACGTGGTGCCGACCAGCACCGGCTGCCGCCGCGTGGCGCAGTCACGCAGGTCTTCGATGATCGCCTTGTACTTGTCGGCCTGCGTCAGGTGCACCAGATCGGCCATGTCCTTGCGGACCATCGGGCGATGCGTAGGGATGACCACGACTTCCAGGCCATAGATCTGCAGGAACTCGGGCGCCTCGGTATCTGCCGTGCCCGTCATGCCCGACAGCTTCTTGTACAGGCGGAAATAGTTCTGGAACGTGATCGAGGCAACCGTCTGGTTTTCCTCGCGCACCCGCACGCCTTCCTTGGCCTCGACGGCCTGGTGCAGGCCCTCGGACCAGCGGCGTCCCGGCATCGTGCGACCGGTGAACTCATCGACGATGATCACTTCGCCACCGCGCACGATGTATTCCACATCGCGCTTGTAGATCGCATGCGCGCGCAGCGCGGCATTGAGGTGATGCATCAGGCGGATGTTGGCCGCGTCATACAGGCTCTCGCCCTCGCGCAGCAGGCCATGCTCGGCCATCAACTGCTCGACGCGCTCGTGGCCGTCTTCGGTGATGTGCACCTGCTTGGCCTTCTCGTCCACGGAATAATCGCCGGGGCCGTCTTCTTCCTTCTGGCGGACCAGCTGCGGCACCAGCTTGTTGATCGACAGATACAGCTCGGTGCTCTCATCGGCCGGGCCCGAGATGATCAGCGGCGTGCGCGCTTCGTCGATGAGGATCGAATCCACCTCGTCGACGATGGCGAAGGCCAGGCCGCGCTGCACGCGGTCTTCCAGCCGGTATGCCAGGTTGTCGCGCAGGTAATCGAAGCCGAATTCGTTGTTGGTGCCGTACGTGATGTCGCAGGCATACGCCGCGCGCTTTTCTTCGGAACTCTGCGAGTTGCGGATCACGCCGATCGTGAGTCCCAGGAAGCGGAACACCGGCGCCATCCAGTCGGCGTCGCGCTGCGCGAGGTATTCGTTCACGGTGACGACGTGCACGCCCTCGGCGGGCAGCGCGTTCAGGTACGCCGGCAGCGTGGCGACGAGCGTCTTGCCCTCGCCGGTGCGCATCTCGGCGATGCGCCCTTCGTTCAGCGTCATGCCACCAATGAGCTGCACATCGAAGTGCCGCATCTTCAACGTGCGCAGGGCCGCCTCGCGCACCACCGAGAATGCCTCCGGCAGCAGCGAATCGAGCGTGGCGCCGCCCTTCAGCCGCTCGCGGAACTCCACGGTCTTGGCGCCAAGCGCCTCATCGGACAGGGCCTGCAGCGCCGTCTCGAACTTCCCGGCCTGTTCCGCCAGACCTCTATAGCCGCGAACGGTACGTTCATTGCGGCTGCCGAATACACGCGTCAGAAACTGGAGCACAGGCCCTTGAACCTCGAGGTAAGCGGAATTCCCAGACAAACTGGCGGCGGCAAGGCGTGGATTCAAGCCCCCCGGACGATTAACAGGTCATTTTACGATAGATGCCCGCAGGCGGCTTGCCGGCGTGCAGAAGGCCCTCGGATGGCCCCCAACGGGGCCCGGAGCTCGATCAGGGATCGATGAAAGCCAGCGGATTCAGGTGCTGGCCATTGCGCAGCACTTCGAAATGCACGTGGGGACCGGTGGACCGCCCGGTCGAACCCATCAGCGCGATGGCCTGGCCGCGGATAACCGTGTCGCCCACATTCACCAGCAGCCGCTGGTTGTGCCCGTAGCGCGTGACGAAGCCCTTGCCGTGATTGATCTCGATCAGGTTGCCGTAGCCGCTTGCAGGCTCGGCCCGCGTGACCACACCGGTGGCCACGGCCATCACCTGCGAGCCCATGGCGCCGGCGAAATCCAGACCCATGTGCACGGTTTCGCTGCCGTCGAAAGGATCCTGGCGACCGCCGTAATACGAGGAGATGTAGCCCTGCAGCACCGGCCGGCCTTCGGGACGGATGGCTTCGGTGAGGCTGCGCGAAAGGATGACGTTTTCCAGGGCCAGCAGCTGCGCGTCGCGGTTTTCCAGCTTGTGCTGCATGTTGTCCAGCAGCAGGGTCAGGTCGGGGATCTGCGCGCTGATGCCGCCGCCCTCTTCCTCCGGACCGCCCACGCCAGGCGTGGAGTCGAAATTCAGCTCACCGCTGTTGATATTGGCCATCTGCGTCAGGCGCTTGCCCAGCGCGTCGAGCCGGATAACATGGGCGTTGAGCTCACCGACCCGGATGGACATGGCGTCGACCCGGTCCTGCACCCGCTGCCGCAGGCTGCCGATCTCCCGCAGCTGCGCCCGGCTGTTCAGGCCGGTGGACCCCAGCCGCATGCCCAGCGCAAAGGTGCCCCCCAGCAGCGCCAGCCCCAGCACGCCGGCGATGGCAAGCGTCGCGGGATGGGTGAGGTGCAGGTGTCGGGCCTGCCCCAGGCGGCGGGAGAAAAAGATCAGGTTCATTTAGTCTGGGCGTAGGAGAAGTCCGACCGACTATGCCCAAGAAGCCTACCCGAAACAACCCGTCGCTCCGTAACGACCGCACAGTTCAGAGTGCGGCGTCACTATTGCGTCGAATCAGCCAGAAATCCGGCGGCGGCATGCCGTCGCTGGGCACTGCAGCCACGGCGGTTTCACTTATCGAAACGCTGCGCACGCAGCTGCCCGACGACCTGCGCGCACACCTTATAGAGGTGCTGGAGAAACCGGGCGAACTGGTGCTTTTCACGGATTCGGCAGTCTGGGCGGGCAGGCTCAAGCTGGCGGTGAACGAGCTGGCCGGAATCGCGGCGGGCCGGCGCCAGGTGGTGCGCGTAATGCCGCGCGATGGCTACCGAAGATAGATGCTCAGTGCAGGTGGCGTGGCCGGTCACAGCACTCTGACGCAATCCCCGTACGCCGAAAGTGCCTGGTCATAGGTCAGCAGAGTCATCGACTCGAGCTGCGCTTGCGCG
>JBDSGY010000411.1:0-6645 GCA_039918755.1 Steroidobacteraceae bacterium | reverse complement strand
TGAAGATATGTGAATAGTAGGTGAGCCACAGCACTTCGCCTGCGTCGACTGGCGGCGCGTCGCTGCGGTTCGCAGCGGGGCCGTATTCCAGTGCGCCATCCCAGTTCAGGCTGCCCAGCGGTGTAAGGATCGCCCAGTGCATGTTTGCAAAACGGCGCGCGAAGAACGGCGCCATGGCCTGCACGATATGGTGCTCGGGCTCGAACCATGCAATGTATTGCCCGCCGGCCGTGTCATCGTCCGCGACCACGTGCGTGAAGCGCACGAAGGCTTTCATCTTGTGCATGTCGCGGCGCACGTGCCGCGCGCAGGCCAGCAGGTGCCGGTGCTCGGGATGCAGCACATCGTCCCAGTGGCGCGGGTCTTCGGAAACGCGTTGCGCCATCCGGTGCAGACGCATGAAGCGGTCTTCATCGTGGTGCAGCAGCACCGTATTGCAGACGGCGGTGAACGCTTCGGGCAGTGCGTGACGCATGCGGTATGGCGCAGGGGCCGGAGCCAGGGTGGTGTCGTTGCCACACACCCA
The DNA here is from genome assembly GCA_039918755.1 of Steroidobacteraceae bacterium. Taxonomy (GTDB): domain Bacteria; phylum Pseudomonadota; class Gammaproteobacteria; order Steroidobacterales; family Steroidobacteraceae; genus ZC4RG30. The sequence continues at coordinate 6,119 of JBDSGY010000411.1, read as the reverse complement.
CGTCACCGCATCCCAGGCCACGCCTGCTGCAAGCAGCGCATCGAGCTGGCGATGGAACCCGTCGCGGTCAGCAGAGTGCCCGAGCGCCGCGGTGATCACGCGAAGGGGAGTGCCTGTTGCGCCGGCGCGGTGGCTACGGGCGTCGTGAGCCGCGATGCGGCGCGTGCATCGGGACGGTGATCCGGCAGCAGGACGAATGGCAGGATCTTCAGCACTGGCACGTGCAGCGCGGACAGGTCCGCGACACGCAGCTTTCGCACCCGCCGCGCCGCCAGCATCTTCTTCACCGATTGCACGCCGAGGCCGGGCCCGCGCAGCAGCGTTTCGCGCGGCGCGCGATTCAAATCGACAGGGAAGTATTCCGGGTGCACCAGCGCCCAGGCCAGCTTCGGATCGTGAGCCAGCGACAGCATGCCGCCTTCGGTTGCAAGTTCGTGCTCTTCGAAGCCATAGAAGCGCAGCAGCCAGTCTGCCTGGTAGAGACGATGTTCGCGCAGCAGCGGTGCGGCCTGCGCAGGCAGCCGGCTGCTGGCATGCGGAATCGGAGAGAACGCGGAGTAGTACACGCGCTTGAGACGGTAGGAGTGGTACATCGCGACGCTGGCCTGCAGCAGCGTGCGATCGTTCGAATCGTCCGCGCCGACGATCATCTGCGTGCTCTGTCCGGCTGGTGCGAAGAATGGCGCCGCCGTGCCTGGCTTTGCACCGGGCAGCGACCGGATGCGCTTCGCTTCCTGCTTCTGATCGCGCGATTCATCCAGCTTCAATGTGATGCGCGCCATGGAGCGTTTGATAGCGCCCATGTCCTTTTCCGGCGCGAGGGCTGCAATCGCGGCGGGCGTGGGCAGCTCGATGTTGATGCTGAGGCGGTCGGCATAGCGGCCAGCCCGTTCGATGAGCTCATTGCTCGCATCGGGAATGGTTTTCAGGTGGATGTAACCGCGGAAGTCGTGTTCCTCGCGCAGGCGACGGGCGACTTCAATCACCTGTTCCATTGTGTAGTCCGGCGTGCGGATGATGCCGGAGCTCAGGAAAAGTCCTTCGATGACATTGCGGCGGTAGAAATCGAGGGTGAGGTTGACGACCTCGTCGATGCCGAAGCGTGCGCGCCGCACGTCACTGGAGACGCGGTTCACGCAGTAAAGGCAGTCGTAGACGCACCAGTTGGTGAGCAGCAGCTTCAGGAGCGAAATGCAGCGGCCATCGGGCGCGTAGCTGTGGCAGATGCCCATGCCGCCGGTGGAACCCACGCCCTTGCCGCCCGCCGAATCGCGCCGGGGTGCCGAACTCGATGCGCATGACGCGTCGTATTTGGCGGCGTCGGCCAGGATGGCAAGCTTGCTCTGGAGTTCCATGGGAAAGTCACGGTACTGTATATGCATACAGGTGGCAAGCAGCGGTGTCCTACACGCGGGGAAGTCCTCATTCGACAGACCTGCCGCCCCGCACGCATCAGCATCGGTGAAACACCCCAGGAGCAGCAGCATGGTTGACAGTAATCACGAGCCGGACCAGGACCTGACCGGTACGCAGGCCGTGGAGGTGCTGCGCGACATCGTCATGGCGGCAAACACATGCATGATGGTCACGCAGCACGAGACGTTTCCATTCGATGTGCGCCCGATGGGGGCGCAGGGCGTGGATGATAGTGGCACGGTCTGGTTCCTGAGCGCGGCTGACAGCGGCAAGAATCGCGATATCGAGCGTGATGCGCGCGTCACGCTGCTGGTGCAGGACAACAGCCACTACCAGTACGCGCAGGTTTCGGGCAGCGCGACGATTCATCGCGACAAGGCGCTGATCGACAAGTACTGGTCGGCGGTGGCAAATGCGTGGTTCGACGGCAAGGACGATCCACGCGTCACCCTGTTGGCCGTGCATCCCGAGACCGGTCAGTACTGGAAGACGAAGAACGGCAAGGTCGTGACCGGAGTGCGGATGCTGCTGAGTGCGGCCGGTGCGAACGTGGACGAAGGCGGAGTGCACGGCCAGCTGCGCGTCTAAGCGCACCTCGTGGGCGACCTCATAGTCGCAACGCCGCGCGGGCTGTACTGCGCGGCGGGCGATTTTCATATCGATCCCTGGCAGCCGGTGCCGCGTGCGCTCATTACACATGCGCACGGCGACCACTTGCGTGGGGGCAGTGGCGAATATTTCCTCGCCGCACCGGGCGAGGGCGTGGCACGTCTTCGCCTGCCGGCGGACCTCCCATTGCGGCCGGTGGCCTACGGCGAGCCGATGCAGTTCGGCCCTGTCCGCGTGTCGCTGCATCCGGCAGGGCACATCCTCGGTTCAGCACAACTGCGCATCGAACACGAGGGCGAGGTGTGGGTTGTATCCGGCGACTACAAGCGGGATCCGGACCCCACGTGCGCGCCATTCGAAGTGGTTCCCTGCGATGTGTTCATCAGCGAGGCCACGTTCGCGCTGCCGGTTTACCGCTGGGTGGACACGCGCAGCATCGCGCACGACATCCATCGCTGGTGGCAGGGCAATCGCGAGCGCGGCGCATCCAGCCTGTTGTTTGCCTATGCGCTGGGCAAGGCGCAACGCGTGCTGGCCGAACTCACGGCATTCACGGATGACGCGGTCTATCTGCACGGTGCCGTGGCCTCGATCACGGATGCCTATCGCGCCGCCGGCGTGAAGATGCTGCCGACCCTGCCCGCCACGGTGGCGCGCGCACGCGAATATGCAGGTGCGCTCGTCATCGCACCGCCGAGCGCCGCGGGCTCTCCGTGGATCCGGCGTTTTGGCGAGCACAGCAGCGGCTTCTGCTCCGGCTGGATGCGCGTCCGCGGTGACCGCCGCCGGCGCGGCTACGATCGCGGCTTCGTGTTGTCCGACCATGCGGACTGGCCGTCGTTGCTGCGGACATTCCGCGACACCGGGGCGCGCCGCATCCTGCTCACGCACGGGCATACGGACACCATGGTGCGCTACCTGCGCGAACAGGGCGTCGATGCGGCGGCGCTACGGACCGAATATGGCGCGGAGGAGTGATGCAGCGCTTTGCGGAGCTGTTCGAAGCGCTGGATACGACGACCTCGACCAATGCCAAGGTGGCGGCGATGGTCGCCTACCTGCGAACAGCAGATCCTCAAGATGCCGCGTGGGCTGTGTACGTGCTGATTGGCCGCCGCCCCAAACGCAGCGTGGGTCCAGCGCTGCTGCGCCGCTGGTTGAGCGAGGAAGCGGCACTGCCGGACTGGCTGGTCGAGGATGCCTATGCCTCCGTCGGCGATCTGGCGGAGACGATTGCGTTGCTGGTCGAGCCGGATGCGGCGCTGGTCGGCGCAGCGGCGGCGGCAAGTCTGGCGGAATGGTTCGAGCAGCGCATTCTGCCGCTGCGCACGCAGGACGAAGCCGGGCAGCGCAAGCAGGTGACCCGATGGTGGCGTTCGCTTTGCTATCGCGAATGCTTCCTGGTGAACAAGCTGCTTACCGGCGGCCTGCGCGTGGGCGTGTCGCGCACGCTGGTTACGCGCGCGCTCTCCGAGTTGCTGGAGCGGCCACGCGTGGATGTCGAGCGCGGGCTGATCGGCGAATGGCGCCCGGATGCGCAGTTCTGGCATGAACTGGCAGCGGGCACCGGTGCCAGCGGGTTGCTGCATCCCTATCCGTTCTATCTCGCGTCGCCGCTGGAACGGCCAGTGCAGGAACTGGGAGCGCGCGAAGGCTGGCTCGCCGAATGGAAGTGGGACGGTATCCGCGGCCAGATCGTGCGTCGTGAGCAGGAGTGCGTACTGTGGTCGCGCGGCGAGGAACTGATCACCGACCGCTTTCCAGAAATCATCGCGGCTGCACGCACGCTGCCGTCTGGCACGGTGCTGGATGGTGAGGTGATGTGCTGGCGGGGCGATTCGCCGCTGCCGTTTGCGACCCTGCAGAAGCGCATTGGCCGCAAGACGCTGGGGACAGCCATCCTTGCTGCTGCGCCAGCGCGTTTCGTGGCGTACGACCTGCTGGAAAAGGGCGGCGTGGATCTGCGGGCGGCCAGCCTGCACGCCAGGCGTGCGGCGCTGGTGGACATCCTCCGCGATGCGCCGCCAGCGCTCGGCATCTCGCAACCGCTCGCTCCAGACAGCTGGGAGGCACTGACCTTGCTGCGCGATTCATCACGCGCGCTTGGCGTGGAAGGCGTGATGCTCAAGGATCTGCACGCTCCATACGGTGCGGGACGCCAGCGCGGCGCGTGGTGGAAGTGGAAGATCGAGCCGCTCTCGTTTGACGCGGTGATGATCTACGCCGCTGCGGGGCATGGTCGGCGCTCCAACCTTTACACCGACTACACCTTTGCCGTATGGGACGGTGATGTGCTGGTGCCGGTCGCCAAGGCTTATTCGGGGCTCACCGACGAGGAGATCCGCGAACTCGATCGCTGGATCCGAGCGCACACGCGTGAGCGATTCGGTCCGGTGCGCAGTGTCGAGCCGGTGCAGGTGTTCGAACTGGCGTATGAAGGAATCGCGGCGTCGCCGCGTCACAAGTCCGGCATTGCCATGCGTTTTCCGCGCATCCTGCGCTGGCGCCATGACAAGCCTGCCGCCGAGGCAGACAGCATTGCGGACCTGCGACAGGTGCTCGCTGAACATGGCGGCGCCGCTGCATGACGGACGTCGCCACGGAGTCCGCGCGGCTCGCGCGCGCGCGCGCATGGTTTGCCTCCCGCGGACGCGCGACATTCGATTTCCAGGAAGAGGTATGGCGCGCATGCTGGCGCGGGGAATCCGGTCTGCTCAACGCGGGTACCGGCACCGGCAAGACCATGGCCGCGTGGCTCGGCCCGGTGCTGGAGAGCGGTGAGGGGCAGGGCGGCGGCCTGCAGGTCCTGTGGATCACGCCATTGCGGGCACTCGCGCGCGATCTGGAAAAGGCGCTGCAGGAGCCGCTGCAGGCGCTGGGTTGCGGATGGCGTGTGGAACAGCGCACCGGCGATACTTCTTCTTCACGGCGTGCGCGGCAGCGGGCCAAGCCGCCGCAGGCGCTCATCACCACGCCGGAGAGCCTGTCGGTGCTGTTGAGTTACGCCGACAGCTGCACGCAGTTCCAGCGCGTGCACACGGTGATTGTCGACGAATGGCACGAGTTCCTCGGCAGCAAGCGCGGCGTGCAGCTGGAACTGGCATTGGCGCGCTTGCGCGGCATCGCAATGGCGCAGGGACACGGGCTCAGGATCTGGGGTTTGTCGGCCACGCTGCCGGATCTGCCCCAGGCCTTGCAGACATTGCTTGGACCGGGCCGTGAGGGCCTGCTGGTCCGCGCGCCGCAGCCAAAGCGCTACGAAATCGATTCCATCCTGCCGCCAGCGCTGGATCGCTTTCCCTGGTCTGGTCATCTGGGGCTGCAGTTGCTGCCGCAGGTGATCGAGCGCATCGAGCAGTCGCGCAGCACGCTGCTGTTCACCAACACGCGCTCACAGGCGGAGCTCTGGTACCAGGCCATCGTCAATGCGCGCATGGACTGGCTGACCACGACGGCGATCCACCATGGTTCGATCGACGCGAAGATCCGCCGCAAGGTGGAAGATGGCATCAAGGAAGGCTGGTTGCGCTGCGTGGTCTGCACTTCATCGCTGGATCTCGGCGTCGATTTTCCGCCGGTGGACCAGGTGCTGCAGATCGGCAGTCCTAAAAGCGTCTCGCGATTGCTGCAACGGGCAGGACGCAGCGGCCATGCACCAGGGGAGATCAGTCGCATCACCGTTGTGCCTACGCATGCGTGGGAGCTGGTGGAATGCGCGGCGGCGCGCCACGCGGCAGATGCCATGGATCTGGAGCCGCGGACTGGCCTGACGCTGGCGCTGGATGTGCTGGCGCAACACCTGGTGACCTTGGCTACGGGCGAGGGTTTCGAGGCAGAGGAGCTGCTGGCAGAAGTGCGCGGCACGCATGCTTTCGCGGCGCTCAGCGACCCGCAGTGGTCGTGGGTGATGGACTTCATCACCCGTGGTGGCAATGCGCTGCAGGGTTATCCCGAATTTCGGCGCGTGGCGTTGAGCAATGGCCTCTACCGCATTGCCGGCGACGACCTGGCGCGGCGCCACCGGCGTGCCATCGGCACCATCACCAGCGACGCGTCGATCAGCGTGAAGTTCCTCAGCGGCGGCATGCTGGGAA
>JBDSGY010000410.1:0-3615 GCA_039918755.1 Steroidobacteraceae bacterium | reverse complement strand
CGCCGGCGCGCACATGGTCTCCTGGCTCACGTGGGGTACGGTGGAAACCGCGGTGCTGGCGCTCTGTACGACCCTGTTCGTGCTGATGAATGCAGGACGGCTCGGGGTGCTGACCTGGCGGCCACTGCTGTTCCTGGGCGGAATCTCATACACGCTGTACCTGTTGCACCAGGAAATAGGCTATATCCTCATCGCGGCGTTCGAAAAGCTTGGCCTGGATCCCCTGTCGAGCATCGCGGTGACCACGCTGCTGATGATCGTGCTGGCGTGGTTGCTCAGCCGCTATGTCGAGCGCCCTGCGAACCGCTTCCTCCGGACAATGTACGATCGCTGGCGCTACAAGGCCGGGGCCGAAGCTCGGAGCGGGAACTGATGTGCGGCATAGCCGGACTCTGGTACCCCGAGGCAGCGCCGCCGGAAGCGCGGCAGTGGTCCCGGCTCATGATCGAGGCCGTGCAGCACAGAGGTCCGGACGGATTCGGCTTCTACAACGACGAGCGCGTGGCGCTGGCGCACGCGAGATTGTCCATCATCGACCTGTCGACGGGCGATCAACCTATCCACAATGAAGACCGTACCGTCTGGACGGTGTTCAACGGCGAAATCTTCAACTATGTCGAGTTGCGCGCCGACCTCGAGGCCCGTGGACACCAGTTCTATACGCGCTCCGACACCGAGGTGATCGTCCATCTCTATGAGGAATTCGGGGAGCGCTTTCCCGAACACCTGAACGGGCAGTTCGCCATCGCGCTCTGGGATCTGCGCAACCGGCGCCTGGTCCTGACCCGCGATCGCACCGGCATCCGGCCGCTGTTTCACACGCGCGTCGGCAGCGGCCTGGCATTCGCCTCCGAGGTGAAATCGCTGCTGACACTGCCCGGGGTGAAGCGCGCGCTGGATATCGATGCGCTGGCGCAGGCCTTCACATTCTGGTCGATCCTGCCGCCTGCCAGCGCTTTCGAAGGCGTCGAGTCCATGGCTCCGGGAACCACGCTGGTCATCGATGCGCAAGGACGGCGTGAGCAGTGTTACTGGGACTGGAAGTTCCCGCGCCACGTCTGCAGCCAGACGCTCGATGCGGACCGCCTGGCCGATGAGCTGCGCGAACTGATGATCGACGCCGTGCGGCTGCAGCTCCGGGCGGATGTGCCCGTGGGGGCCTACCTGAGCGGCGGGCTGGATTCGTCGGTGATCGCATTGCTCATACGGCGCTACACCTCGACGCCACTGCGTACGTTCTCACTGGAATTCGAGGATGCCGAGTTCGACGAAAGTGGCTACCAGGATCGCATGGTCCGGCACCTGGGCTCCGAGCACACGCGTGTCATGTGCCGCAAGGGAGATATCGCCCGCGAGTTCCCACGGCTGATCCGGCATGTGGAAACCCCGGTTGTGCGTACCGCGCCAACGCCCCTGATGATCCTGTCGGGCCACGTGCGTGAGCAGAAATACAAGGTCGTGCTCACTGGCGAAGGCGCCGACGAGGTCTTCGGCGGCTACGACATCTTCAAGGAGGCCAAGATCCGGCGTTTCCTGGCACGTGCCCCGGGATCCGCCTGGCGGGGGAGCCTTTTCAGCCGCCTGTATGGTTACCTCCAGCATTCGCCGACAATGGCGGGTCAGTTTTCGCAGCAATTCTTCGGAAAAGGACTCCACGACACGCGCGATGTCGGCTTCGCGCACCAGGCGCGCTGGACTACCACGCAGCGGCTCTGGCAATTCCTGCATCCGGACCATCGCGCCAGACTGGAAACCTCCGCGCCGCGGGCCGCGCTGGAACGTTCACTGCCGCCCGATTTTCGTGAGTGGATTGGCATGGGCCGCGACCAGTATGTCGAGGCGCACACTTTGCTGTCGGGGTACCTGCTCAGCTCGCAGGGCGACCGCGTGGCGATGGCCAACTCCATCGAAGGCCGATACCCGTTCCTGGATCATCGGGTCATCGAATTCGCCGGCAAGCTGCATCCTTCACTCAAGATTCGCGGGCTCAATGAAAAGTTCCTGCTCAAGCGCGCGATGCGAGGCCTGCTGCCGACCGAGATCATCGACCGCGTCAAGCAGCCCTATCGCTCGCCGGACTCCCAGAGCTTCCTTGCCTCGGGCGTCCTGCCGCGCTACGTGGACGACCTGCTGTCGCCGGAGACCCTGCGCGACCGTGGCTACTTCGATCCCGAACCGGTAAGCCGGCTGCTCGAGAAGGCCCGCGCGGGCAGGGCCATCGGCTTTGCGGACAACATGGCATTCGTGGCCATACTGTCCACCATGCTGCTCGATGAGCAGCTCGTGCGGGGTGCACAGGTAACGGGTTGAGCAGGCACGTTGCCGGTCGCCCGGAAGATGTGACCCGGTTCTCATGTCCCGGACGCAAGGCCAGAGTGTGAAGGCTTTCCCCGTGCCCCGGGGCGGATTAGGTTATGAAGAGCAGGGATGAGGGCGTCGCTGTTCCGGTGGCCAGTTAAATTTCCAATCGACGGACGATCCATGGACGAAAAGACAAAGATCAGGCAATTCATTCTCAAAAACTATCTGTTCTCCACGGATGAGGGGGCCCTCAAGGATGAAGTGTCGCTGATGCAGGCCGGAATCATCGATTCCACCGGCGTACTCGAGCTGATCATGTTCCTCGAGGAGCAGTTCGCCGTGAAGGTTTCGGACGAAGAGATGACGCCCGATAATCTCGACAGCGTCGAGCGCATTGCGGCCTTCGTGGGCCGCAAGCGCTGAATCACGGCCTGCCCGATGCGCCTTCTTCCGCACGCCTTGCTGGAGTCGGCCGCGCGCGATCCCGCAGCATGCGCGATCCGGCGTGGCGCTGAGTCGCTTTGCTATGGAGACCTCGCCCGGAGCGCGGAAGCGCTGGCCCTGCATCTGCTTGCATCGGGACTGAAGAGCGGAGACCGCGTTGCGTTGCTGTTCGAATCCGGTCCCGACTACGCCTTGGGGTGCTATGGCGCATGGCTGGCTGGCGCTGCCGTGCTGGGCCTGAATGCCGCTGCCCGCGCCGACGAGCTGGCACGCGTGGTCACGCATTCGGAGTGCGGTTTTCTGATCGTCGACGCCTCGCACCCTGAGGCCGCAGGACTGGTTGCGACGCTGGGTCATTCGGTGCAGGTCGTTGCCCGGGATGCCGGACGGCTGGGCGTGCCTTCCACCGAACTGGCGGGAGTCGGAAGTCGCACGGGCTCGCCCTTGCCAGCACTGGATCCTTCCGCGCTGGCCAGCCTGATCTACACCTCCGGAACAACTGGTGCGCCGAAGGCCGTGATGCTTTCACATGGCAACCTGGCCGCCAACGCGGCCGCCATCATCGATTACCTCGCGCTGTGCGCGACCGACAGCATGGTCTGCGTGCTGCCGTTCCACTATTCATATGGTGCCTCGGTTCTCAACACCCACATCATGGTTGGCGCGAGGCTGACGGTCGAACCCAACCTCGTGTTTCCGCACCGCGTTGTCGAGACGATGGCCAGGGAAAGGAGCACCGGCTTCGCCGGCGTCCCTTCGACATTTGCGTTGCTCTCATCGCGTGTACAGCTCGAGCGGTATGACCTCTCGTCACTCCGGTACATCACCCAGGCTGGCGGCGGCATGTCACCCGCGCTGACCGACCGTGTA
>JBDSGY010000409.1:0-3935 GCA_039918755.1 Steroidobacteraceae bacterium | reverse complement strand
GGCAGGAAGAATCTGCCGCCCCTGCCTCCGGCGGCACCGGTGCCGGACCCTCCGCCACTGCGCGCCAGCGAAGAAACCGTGCAGCGCGGCGCGGTGCTGTACGCGCGCACCTGTGCGCAGTGCCACGGGCAGCTGGCCGTCGGCGGCGTCAAGGATCTGCGCCAGATGGCGCGCGAAACCCACGCACAGTTCAACGATATCGTGCTCAAGGGACTGCGCGTGCAGAAAGGCATGGCAAGCTTCGCCAGCGTGCTGAGTGTCGATGAGGTGGAAGCAGTGCATGCTTACCTGATCGCCCGCGCCAATGAGGACTGGGGAACTGCCGGCGGCGGAACAGGCGGCCCGCACTAGGGTCTTGGAACTGCGGTCACATCGCTGGCGCGACGCGACCGCATCGATCCGCCATCAGATAAACGTGTTCTCGAGCACCAGCACGCCGGCGCCCGTGTTCGAGATGGGAGCGTGATAGTGCTTGTGCACGATCTTCACGTTGTCCTGCAGCGCGCCGCGCATCACCAGCCACATGATGGTTTCGATGCCTTCGGTGCCGGTGCGACGCATGATCTCGGAGTTGCTGAACTGCGTGAACCATTCCGGGTCGCTGGCGATGCGATCCATGGTTTCCAGATCGAAGTCGACGTCGATCAGGCCGGCGCGCTCGCCCTGCAACTGGTGCGACATGCCACCCGTGCCGAGGATCACGACCTTCAGGTCTTCGGAATACGATTCAACTGCCTTGCGCAGCGCCTGCCCCAGCTTGTAACAGCGCAGTGCCGAAGGCACCGGGTGCTGCACCACATTCACCGCCAGCGGAATCGTGGTGATCGGCCACACTTCATGCGTGCCCCACAGCGCGCGGATCGGATTGACGAAGCCGTGGTCGACCTTCATCTCCTGGCAGGTGCAGATGTCGAATTCCTGCTCCACCAGCTTTTCGGCAAGATGCCAGGAGAACTGCGCATCTCCCTTGAATGGCGAGACGGGCTTCAGCGCCCAGCCTTCATCGGCATTGTCATAGGTGTCCGCGCAGCCCAGGGCAAAGGTCGGCACCTTGTCGAGGAAGAAGTTCAGGCCGTGATCGTTGTAGACGATGATGGCGACGTCGGGCTTGTGCTTCTGCAGCCAGTCCTGCGCCGGCTTGTAGCCGTCGAAGAACCGTTTCCAGTAAGGTTCCTGCTGCAGGTTGTTGGCGATGGCATTACCCACGGCCGGGATGTGCGAGCTGGTCACACCGCCGATGATCTTAGCCATTCCAGTAACCCTCGCGCTGCTTGATCTTGTCGACCAGACCATCCGCCTTGGCAAGCAGCTTGGCCTGGAATTCCTTGGTGGTGATGCCCTGGAACTGGGCACCGGCGTCCTGCACTGAAGTGCCGCGCGGGATGGCCATCTTGGCCATGTAGTAGATGTTCGCGCCGGCGCGCAGCATGCCGAGGAAGTCCTTCTTGAGGACGAAGTCCTTGTATTTGCCGGCGACGTGGAACTTGTCGCAATAGGCAGCCGGATCGGCATCGAACTCGGTGCGATTGGCTTCCTCGCAGAAGGAGAACAGCAGCTTGTTCAACGCATAGGAGCCGTGTGCATGCTTGCCATCGAACACGTAGGTGCCGGGAATATCTTCGTAGTCGTGCTTGGTCCAGGCCATGACGCTGCCCACCCCTGATAACTGTGTGGGCAGCATTCTAGCGCGCATGGCCAGCAGCAGGACGCGCTTTCCCAGACGCAGACAGCAGTCACTGCTTCAGGCTGCGATGCAGATGACGGCTACGAACGCGGGCGCGTGCCTGCCTGGCTGCGTTGCCGCATCGTTTCGTACAGCAGCATCCCGCAGGCCACCGAGACGTTCAGGCTTTCCACAGCACCTGCCTGGGGCAGGCGCACGAGGTAGTCGCAGGACTTGCGAGTGAGGTCCCGCAATCCATCGCCCTCGCCCCCCATGACCAGCGCACGCGACCCAGTCAGATCCGCCTGCCAGGCCAGCTGCTCACCCTGCATGTCGGCGCCGACGATCCATTGCCCGGCTTCCTTGAGCAGCTTCAGGGCGCGCGCCAGATTGGTGACCGTTGCCAGCGGCATGGTGTCCGCTGCGCCAGCAGCCACCTTGCGGACCGTCGGGTTGATACCGGCAGCGCGGTCCTTCGGCACCACCACCGCCAATGCACCACAGGCATCCGCGGTGCGCAGGCAAGCGCCCAGATTGTGTGGATCCTGCACGCCATCCAGTACCAGCACGAACGGATGATCCGCCGCAACGACCGCTTCGATGAGCTCATCCTCGTGCCATGGAGTCAGGGGATCCACCTCGAGCAGCACCCCCTGATGGGCCACGTCGCCCAGCCACCCGGCCAGCGCCTTGGCATCCACGCGCTCCGGCTTGATGCCAGCCTGCTGTGCCAGCTGCAGCACTTCCCGCATGCGGACGTCGTCGCGGCGCGCATCCACGCACAGGCGGCGCACGCGGCCGCCAGACCGCAGCAGCAGCGTCCGCACCGCATGCAGGCCGAACACGAGTGCGGGCGGGTTCATCGGCGACGCTTGCCCTTGGCCTCCTGCGCTTCGGCTTCCGGCGCAGGCTCATTGACCAGATCCAGGTCGATCAGACCTTCCACCGGATTCACGGACGTGACGATGACGCGGACATGCGCGCCGAGCTGCAGGCGCCGCTTGCTGCGCAGGCCGATCCAGGCCTGCAACGCGTCGTCCTTCACGTATTCATCGTCGCGCAGGTTGTCCAGATGCAGCAGTCCATCCGCCGCAGCCTCGGTGATCTGCACGAAGCAGCCGAAATCAACCACCGAAGTGATGATGGCATCGAAGGTCTGGCCGATGCGGTCACGCAGGTACACGCATTTCAGATAGCTGTCGACGTAGCGATCCGCCTCGTCGGCGCGTTTCTCACACAGCGTCAGGTGCTGGCCCAGCACTTCCATCTGCGAAGTCTCGTAGGCGCGGCCTGCCGGATCATGCGCCGACAGCATGGCCTTGATCGTGCGATGCACGACGAGGTCGGGATAGCGCCGGATCGGCGAAGTGAAGTGTGCGTACTGCTTCAGCGCCAGGCCGAAGTGCCCCAGGTTCACTGGCGAATACTGCGCCTGCATCATGGCGCGCACGACCAGCGTCTCGACGAAGGGCTTGAGCGCCGGATCGCTGACGCGAGGCGCAATCTTTTGCAGGTCGCGCGTGTTGATCTCTGCCGGCAGTTCCACGCCGATGCCCAGTGCACGCAGCGTCTTCACCATCATTTCCAGCTTGCGCTCGTCCGGCTCGGCATGCACGCGATACAGCGTCGGGCACTTGCGCGTGCCCAGCTCGCGCGCGGTGGCCACGTTGGCGAGCACCATGCACTCTTCGACCAGCTTGTGCGCGTCATTGCGCAGCGGCAGGTCGATGCCGCTGATCTGCTCTGCGTCGTTGAGCACGAAGCGTGGCTCAGGCGCATCGAAATCCAGCGCGCCGCGACGCTGTCGCGCCTTCAGCAGCACGCGATACACGTCCACCAGCGGCAGCAGTCGCTCGCACAGCGGGCCGATCTGCGCGCGTGCCTCGGGCCTGCCTTCGAACAGCGCAGCAAATGCCAGACTGTAGGTCAGGCGCGCCTGGGAGCGCATCACCGCCGGATAGAACTTTGCTTCCTGCAGCAGGCCTGCGCTCGAAACCAGCATGTCTGCGACCAGGCACAGCCGGTCGACGTTCGGCTGCAGCGAGCACAGCTCGTCGGAAAGCGTGTTGGGCAGCATCGGCACGACGCGCTGCGGGAAATACACAGAGGTTCCGCGTTCGCGCGCCTCGGCATCCAGTTGCGTGCCTTCGCGCACATAGTGGCTGACATCGGCGATGGCAACGATCAGGCGGAATCCGCCCGCAGTCGCCTCGGCATACACTGCATCGTCGAAGTCGCGTGCGTCTTCACCATCGATGGTTACCAGTGGCAA
>JBDSGY010000408.1:0-3886 GCA_039918755.1 Steroidobacteraceae bacterium | reverse complement strand
GCGGATGCCGTTCAGCGCGACCGGCTTGCCCTTCATGCGAATCTCGCCCGAGTCACGCTTGTACGCACCGAAGAGGGTGAGGGCCAGCTCGGTGCGGCCCGACCCGAGCAGGCCGCCCAGGCCAAGCACCTCGCCCGCACGTACCGACAGGTCGAGCGGCTCGATGGCACCGCGACGACCGAGCCCCGTGGCTTCAATTGCGCATGGCGCGGCGTTCGCAGCAGCATGCCCGCGGTCAGCCGCCGCAGCCGCAGCCATTTCGCGCCCCACCATCGCTGTCACCAGTGCCGCCTGTGACAGTTCAGCCGTCAGGTATTCGCCCGCGGGTGCGCCATTGCGCAGCACGGTGATGCGATCGCAGATGGCGTACACCTGATCGAGAAAATGCGTGACGAACAGGATGGCCATGCCGCGATCACGCAGCTGCCGCAGCACCTTGAACAGTTCACCCACTTCCTGCTGGTCGAGACTCGAGGTGGGCTCATCCAGGATCAGTACCCGTGCCGACACGCCCAGCGCGCGGGCAATCGCCACCATCTGCTGCACGGCCACGGGATAGCTGCCGAGTGCCCGGTCTACGTCGAGCTGCAGGTTCAGACTCGCCACCAGCGCGCGCGCATCCGCGCGCATTTTCGCGTGGTCGATGAACCCGCTCCAGCGTCGGGGATACCGACCGGCACTCAGGTTCTCGGCCACCGAGAGGTTCGGGCACAGGTTCACTTCCTGGTACACGGTGCTGATGCCGTGTTGCTGCGCGTGCAACGGTGTTGCGGGCGCAATCGCGTGGCCATCCAGTTCGATGCGGCCGCTGTCCGGAGCCTCGACACCGGTGAGCAGCTTGATCATGGTCGACTTGCCGGCGCCGTTCTGTCCCATCAGCGCATGGATTTCACCGGCACGCAGCAACAGGCCCGCGCCATCGAGCGCCACGGTGGCACCAAAACGCTTGCGCAGGCCCTGGGCCTGCAGCACTACGGCGTTCATGCCCGGCCGCAACCTGGTTCAGTACTTGCGGTTCGGCAGCTCGGCGGCGGCCTGTTCGCGCGTGAACACGCCTTCCTCGACCACCACGCGCTTCGGCACCGGCGTGCCGGCATGCACGTCGCGGATCAACTGTGCGAGCTGCGCTCCCAGCAGCGGGTTGCATTCGATGGTGGCGTTGAGCTTGCCCGCTTTCATGGCCTCGAACGCACCGCGCACGCCATCGATCGAGACGATGTGGATGTCCTCGCCCGGCTTGAGGCCCGCTTCTTCGATGGCCTGGATTGCGCCGATGGCCATGTCATCGTTGTGCGCGAAGAGCACGTCGATCTTCTTCTGGCCTTCTGCCTTGATGAAGGCCTCCATCACTTCCTTGCCCTTGGTGCGCGTAAAATCCCCGCTCTGCGAACGCACGATCTGGAAGCGCGAATCCTTGCCGATCACTTCGAGGAAGCCTTTCATGCGGTCGTTGGCCGGCGCGGAACCAACGGTGCCCTGCAGCTCGACCACGCGGATGGGACCGGCGCGCCCCGCGCTGTCCTCGATGAGCCAGCGCGCGGCCCGGCGTCCTTCCTCTACGAAATCCGAGCCGATCAGCGTGACATACAGCGATGGATCCGCATTGACGGTGCGGTCGGTGAGCACCACGGGAATGCCCGCCGCCTTGGCTTCCTGCAGCACGGTGTCCCAGCCGGTTTCCACCACCGGCGAGAACGCGATGACATCCACGCGCTGCGCGATGAACGAACGCAATGCCTTGATCTGGTTCTCCTGTTTCTGCTGGCCGTCGGAAAACTTGAGCCGGAAAGCAGGTTCCGCGAGCGATTCCTTGACGGACCGCGTGTTCGCGGTGCGCCATTCACTCTCGGCGCCCACCTGGCTGAAGCCGACGGTGATCGCCGTGTCGGCAGGCTTGCTGCTGCCACCCGAGCAGGCAGCCAGAGCAGCCGCACACAGCAGTGCCATCAATGCCGGAATCCTCATTGTCGCATCCCCCATTCGCATGTCATTTGAAGCGTAAATTCGCATTAGAGCGCGTGCACGTCGCCAGGCGCGAAATCCGCTCCAGCGACATGCAGCACATTGCGCAGCGGCGCACCCAGCGCCGGCAGGTCGATCTCGAAAACATCGCCCGCCTGGGCGCGAATGCCATCGGCAAAGCTCAAAGTGGCGGTGCCGAAGAAATGCAGGTGCACATCGCCCGGCTGCCGATGCGCAGCGTATTTGAAGTGGTGGTATTCCAGATTTTCCAGCGAGTGGCACATGTTCGCCTCGCCAGTCAGGAAAGGCTTCTCCCACAGCACGGCGCCGTCGCGCAGGATGCGGCTGCTGCCACGCAGATCCCGCGGCAGCACGCCGGTGCGCAGCTCCGGTCCCACCGCGCAGACACGCAGCTTGGAATGCGCCAGATAAAGATAATTGCTGCGCTCGGTAACGTGGTCGGAGAACTCGTTGCCCAGGGCATATCCGAGCCGATGCGGCATGCCGTCGGCACCGATCAGGTAAAGGCCAACCAGCTCCGGCTCCTCGCCACCGTCCAGCGCGAATGCCGGCGATTCCAGTGCCGCGCCGGGATGGGCCAGGATGCTGCCATTTCCCTTGTAGAACCATTCAGGCTGCGCGCCACGCTGTCCCCGTGCCGGACTGCCACCTTCCACGCCCCACTGGAACATGCGCATGGAATCCGTCAGGGCGCCTTCCTGCGTCTGCAGCTTGATGGTCTGGTGCATGGCGTCGCGCGCGGCGGCGCTGCCAAGATGCGTAAGGCCGGTGCCTGAAACCAGGCAGTGCGCCGGATCGGGGTGATGCAGCGGTGCACGCACGCGCTGTTCATGCAGTACGGTGGAGTAGTCGAGCTCCTCCGCACCCGGGGTGGCCGCCGCCTGCCGTTCCAGCGACGTGTTGGCGGCAATGGCCCGCATCGCCAGTTCCAGAGTGCTGGCAACGCCATCGAGCAGGCGCACGCGCTCGCCCGCCGCATCGACCACGCCCACGCGGAGGTGTCGGGATTGTTCCAGCTGAATCAGCCGCACTGCAGGTTCCCTTGCGTCCCCGGCGAGAGGCCGGGTGTGATCGCTACCATAGCTGAACATGCCGCGTCAGACATGCCCGCCTCAGCGCCAGCCTGCATCGACGACGAATTCCTGGGCCATGATCGCGCGCGACTGGTCCGAGGCGAGAAACAGCACCATTGCCGCGACGTCTGCGGGCAGGACCTTGTCCGGCAGGCACTGGTTGCGCGCCAGTTCCGCCTCCCCCTCCTCGTCGAGCCACAGCGCGATCTGCCGCTCGGTCATCACCCAGCCTGGCGAGACCACATTGATGCGGATGCGCTGCGCCCCCAGTTCGCGCGCCAGCCCGCGCGTGAGCCCGTTGACGGAAGATTTGGCAGTTGCGTACACCGGGTAACCGCCTGCCTTGGTCTGCCAGCCAGTGGAGCCGAGATTGATGATGGATCCTGCGCCCAGTCGGTGCATCCCCGGAACGACGGCCTGAACCGCGAAAAACGCCGGGCGCTGGTTGATGGCGATACGCCGGTCCCAGTATTCAGGGGTGACGTCCTGCAGCGCATGACGGTCGTCGCTGGCCACGTTGTTGACCAGCACGTGGAAGTCCCCGAGCGAGCGAGCGGCGTCGGCGATGGACCGCTGCAGCGAAGGCACGTCTGTCACATCGCAGTGACGATGCCACGGCGGAATGTAGGCGGCTGCCGCCAGCCGCTCGACCAACTCGCGGCTGGCATCGGCAGCGATATCCACAAACGCCACGCCGCATCCCTGGCGCACAAATGCGGTTACGATGTCCGCGCCGATGCCGCTGCCACCGCCGGTAACAAAGACCCGCCTGCCTGCCAGGGATGGATAAACCACCTGTTCGTCTGTCGCCGTCATTCGTCGAGCCCCGG
>JBDSGY010000407.1:0-3760 GCA_039918755.1 Steroidobacteraceae bacterium | reverse complement strand
GTTCGATGATGTCGAGAGTCCGGTGCGCCGCTTCCTCGGTCATGGTGAGCACATGATCCAGGCGCAGCTGCGCATCGGGAATGTCCTTGACGGCCAGGGTCGCGATACGGGACTCGGAACGGAAGCGTTTCAGCGCATCGACCAGGGATATCGACAGCCGCTGCACATCGGACAGCACCATCGACTTCCGGCTCGCGAAAAGTTCTTCCAGCGCCAGCTCGAATTCACTTTCATCGCCGCCGGCATAGGCGTGATTCAGCTGCGCCAGCGCGGCCCGATGCCGCGCGGCAAATCCATGCTCCGCCATGATCATTGCGCAGCAGCCCTGCTGGCGAGGATCTTCTCGATCTTTTCCTTCAGCGTCTGCGCCGTGAAAGGCTTTACAACGTAGCCGTTGACGCCTGCCTGGGCGGCTTCGACGATCTGTTCACGCTTGGCTTCAGCCGTCACCAGCAGCACGGGCAGCTTTGCCAGCGCAGGATCGGCACGCACCGCCTTGAGCAGCTCCAGGCCCGGCATGCCAGGCATGTTCCAGTCTGTCACCAGGAAGTCGATGCCGCCAGCCTTCAGGATAGGCAGTGCGGTGTTGCCATCGTCCGCCTCGGTAACGTTGGTGTAGCCAAGGTCCACGAGAAAGTTCTTCACGATGCGGCGCATCGTGGAGAAGTCGTCGACGACGAGGAATTTCAGCTCTGCGCTCATGCATTTCTCCGGAAAAATGTTGCTTTGGTTCAGCGCCGCACGTCGGTTGCGCCCACGGCTTCGGTAAACCGCACGCCGTATCGGTCGTTCACCATGACGACTTCGCCATGCGCTACCAGCCGGTCGTTCACGTACACATCCAGGGGATCGCCGGCGGGCCTCGCAAGCTCCACGATGGAACCCGGGCCGAGAGCCAGGAACTCCCGGATCGTCATCCGTGCACGACCGACCTCCAGCGAGACCTGCACGCCTACGTCCAGAACCACGTCGGATGCGGGTGCTGCGGAATTCATGCGGACTTCCTTACAAAGGCGTCCAGCGAATTGCCGGACTTGCGGATGTTCATTTCATTGATGCGCACGACCTGCTTGCCGCGCTGCTGACCTAGTTCGCCCGAGAACAGCGGTATGCCGTCGGCGAGGACCGTGGCATTGCCGTTGAACTCGCAGGGGATGATGTCGCCTGGGCGCAGGTCGATCAGCGAGCTGACAGTCATGTCCACGGAACCGAGGCGCGTCACCAGATCGACCTCGGAGTCCTCCAGTTCATTGCGCAGCAACTGCGACCAGCGTTCTTCGCGGTCTGCCCGGTCACTCTGCATGCCGGCGCGCAGCGTATCCTTGAGTGGCTCCAGCATCGCGTAAGGCAGCGTGATATGGATCTCGCCGCCCTTGCCGTCGATGTCGAGGCGCAGGCGGCTGACCACGACGATCTCGGTGGGGCTCACCAGATTGGCAAAGTGCGGATTCATTTCGCGGTTGATGAATTCGACCTTGGCCGCGATCACCGGCGACCAGGCTTCCTGCATGGCGGCGATGACCTGGTCCAGCAGCATCTGGATGATCTGGTTCTCGGTGGGCGTGAAGTCGCGGCCTTCGATCTTGGCGTGGCGACCGATGCCGCCGAAATAGGTGTCGATGACCGCGAAGATCAGCTTTGCCTCGAAGATCATGAGGCCAGTGCCGGCAAGAGGCAGGAAGCGGATCATGTTCAGGCTGGTTGGCACACTGAGCGTGGGAACATATTCGGCGTACTTGGGCGTCGAAATGCCCAGCACGGATATTTCCGGCGAACGGCGCAGCATGCCGAAGATGGAAAGCCGCAGGGCCCGCGCCAGGCGCTCATTGATCATCTCGAGCGTCGGCATGCGGCCGCGCACGATGCGTGTCTGCGTGCTGAAATCGTATTGCCTGGCGATGGAAGGGTCTTCCACCGGCTTCGGCGACATGTCGACTTCGCCGGAATTCACGCCCTTCAGCAGGGCATCGATCTCGTCCTGTTCCAGCACGTCGTTCATACGTAGGCCTCGCCGCCACCGCCACCCAGCACGATGGTGCCGGCATCAGCCAGCTTCCTGGTGATGACCAGGATTTCCTTCTGCGCAGCTTCGACTTCCGAAAGCTTCACCGGTCCACGCGATTCCATGTCGTCCTTGAGCATTTCCGCCGCACGCTGCGACATGTTCTTGAGGAAATGCGTCACCAGGTTCTGGTCCGCACCCTTCAGGGCAATCACCAGGCGCGCCGAATCCACTTCGCGCAACACCGACTGGATGCCCTTGTCATCGACCTGGATCATGTCGTCGAACACAAACATCAGGTCCTGCAGCTTCTGCGCGATGCCTTCGTCGGACTTGCGCAGTTCCTCCAAGGTGGTGGCAGGCAGGAAATTCAGGATGCTGGCAGCGGCCTTGGCCCCACCCAGGTTCGCGGACACGCCCGCACCCTTGCCAGCGATCTGCTTCTCGATCATTTCATCCAGCTTGTCCATTGCGGCCGGCTGGATGCCGTCCAGTTGCGATACACGCAACAGCACCTCGGCCTGCACCCATTGCGGCAGTTCGGCCAGCACCTTGGCGGCCAGATCGGAATCCAGATAGGAAATGATGATGGCGAGCACCTGCGGGTGCTCCTGGCGCACGATCTCGGCGATCGCGCGCGGCTCCATCCACTTCAGCACGTCCAGTCCCTTGCTCTTTCGCCCGACCAGGATGCGATCGATGATGCCGCTGGCCTTGTCATCGCCCAGCGCACTGGTCAGCACGCTGCGGATGTAGTCGTCCGAGCCGATCTTGATGTCGGCCTGGTTGTCCATGGTCATGACAAAGTCACTGACCACTTCGTGGACTTCGTCCCGGGATGCGGACTTGAGCTGCGACATGGCGCTGCCCAGCCGCTGCACGACCTTGGCATCGAGGTGCTTGAGCACGGTGGCCGCCTCGTTCTCGCCGAGGGCCAGCAACAGCACTGCCGCGCTGCGTGTGGATTGGAGTTCTGTGGTCATCGTAGTCATACGTGAGCAAGAGTCATGCCGGCCGCGCGAGTGAGACCTGCGTCACAGTGCAGCGCCGGTTTTCCGTCGATACCTGTCTCAGCCGGCATTGCGTGTGATGTCCATCGCATGCGCCAGCTGCATGACCCGCGCGGCCACCCGGGGCAGCGGCAGAACTTCGGCGGCAGCGCCAATCTGCACCGCCTCGCCGGGCATGCCCCACACCACGCTGGTGGCCTCGTCCTGGGCGATGGTCGGACTGCCGGCATCGCGCATCTCTTTCAATCCCAGCGCGCCGTCCTTGCCCATGCCGGTGAGCAGCACGCCGATGGCGTTGAAGCCAGCCTGCTGCGCCACTGAACGGAACAGCACGTCCACGGAAGGCTTGTGCCGGTTGACCGGCGACCCGTCGTCCAGCCGGCATATCCAACGGGCGCCGCTGCGCACCACCACCAGGTGCCGGTCGCCCGGTGCGATGTACGCATGGCCAGGCAGGATCTGCTGGCCATCGGTGGCCTCGTACACCGTCATCGGGCAGGTGCGATTCATGCGCTCCGCAAATGGCGTGCTGAAAGCCTTGGGAATGTGCTGCGCGATGACGATGCCGGGCGCATCGGGCGGCATGCCAAGCAGGAACTCCTTGATGGCCTCGGTGCCACCGGTGGAAGCACCCACCGCGATCAGCCGGTCGGTGGTGCGGAACTTCATCGGCGCAGCCCGTGCGATCACCGCATCCGCGCTCAAGCTTCTCGTCGTCTGCAGCTCGGAAGCCTGTGTCTCGCGCGCG
>JBDSGY010000406.1:0-7151 GCA_039918755.1 Steroidobacteraceae bacterium | reverse complement strand
TTCCGGCATCAACGATCTCACCGCGAACATGGCGAGCGTGGTGTCGCAGGTCAAGCAGGCGTCTTCCGAAGTCAGTCGCGGCGCGGACGAGATCAGCCAGGGCAACGCCAATCTTTCGCAGCGCACGGAAGAGCAGGCCAGCTCGCTGGAAGAGACAGCTTCCTCGATGGAAGAGATGACCAGCACCGTCAAACAGAATGCCGACAACGCCAGTCACGCCAAGCAGCTCGCGGCCGCGGCGCGCGATCAGGCCGAGAAGGGCGGGGCCGTGGTGTCGCGTGCTGTCGAAGCGATGGCCGGCATCAACGACGCCTCGCGCAAGATTGCGGACATCATCGGCGTCATCGACGAGATCGCCTTCCAGACCAACCTGCTGGCACTCAATGCGGCAGTGGAAGCAGCCCGTGCAGGAGAGCAGGGCCGCGGCTTTGCCGTGGTCGCCAACGAAGTGCGCAACCTGGCCGGTCGCTCTGCCAAGGCTGCCAAGGAGATCAAGGGCCTGATCCAGGACAGCGTGCGCAAGGTCGAGGATGGCTCCAGTCTGGTTATGCAGTCGGGCGCCACGCTCGAGCAGATCGTGGCGTCCGTGAAGAAGGTTTCGGACATCGTGTCGGAGATCGCGGCCGCATCGCACGAACAGTCCTCCGGCATCGAGCAGGTGAACAAGGCGGTGATCCAGCTCGAAGAGCTGACACAGCAGAACGCGGCATTGGTGGAGCAGGCGTCCGCCGCCAGCGAGTCCATGGCCGAGCAGGCGCGTGGCCTGGACGCCGCCATGCAGCGTTATCGCGTGAAGGCCGAGGCCCCGGTGCGCGGCGCCCTGGCAGCGGTGCAGCAGGCGTACGAAGAGCCCTTACGCCGGGCGATCGCCTAATGATCGCGTGCTGGTGACCTGAGCCAGCACGCTGCCACGCGCCACCCGCGCCTCGATCCGGTCGCCCGGCTGCACGTCTGCGGCGTCCTGCACCACTGCGCCATCGGCTCTGGTGACGATGGCAAACCCACGATCGAGCGTGGCCAGCGGACTGATCGCATCGAGCCCGCGCTGCGCCAGCAGCAGTCGCTGCCTGGAACGGGTGAACGAGCTTTCCCAGGCGCGGCGCAGGCGCATGTCGAGCTCATCCAGTCGCTGCGTCTGTTGTCGCAGGCGGTTGCCCGGGTGTGCACGCTGCAAGCGCTCCATCAGTTCGATGTGCCGTTGCTGCGCACGCGAGATCTGCCGCTGCACGGCTGCCTGCAGCCGTGCCGTTGCCATCGCCACGGTTGCCAGCAGGGAGCGCCGATCCGGCACCACCAGTTCTGCCGCCCCGGACGGCGTCGGCGCCCGGACGTCGGCAGCGAAATCCGCAATCGTGAAATCGATCTCGTGGCCGATGCCGGTGATCACCGGAATGCGGCAACGCCGGATGGCGCGCGCCACACGCTCATCGTTGAAACACCACAGGTCTTCGATGGAGCCACCGCCGCGCGCAAGAATCAGCACATCGCAGTCGCCGCGCGCCGAGGCATTGTCTATCGCGGCAACAATGAATGGCGTGGCCGCCGCGCCCTGTACCGCGGTGGGAAATACCAGCACCAGAGCCGGCGGAAAGCGTCGTGCCAGGATATGCAGCACGTCGCGCACGGCCGCGCCCGTGGGGGAGGTGACGACGGCAATCCGGCGAGGCATGGCCGGCAACGGCCGCTTCAGGTCAGTGCTGAACAGTCCTTCCGCGGCGAGCCTGGTCTTCAGCTTTTCAAATTCGCGACGCAGCGCGCCTTCGCCCGCATCTTCCATCGCCTCCGCGATCAGCTGGTAGTCACCGCGCGGCTCGTAAAGGCTCACTCGTCCGCGCAGCATGAGCTGCTGGCCATCCCTCGGGCGAAAGCCCACGCCCGAATTGCGAGCGCGGAACATCGCGCAGCGGATCTGCGAATCGCGGTCTTTCAGTGTGAAGTACCAGTGTCCGGATGCCGGAGCAGAGAAGTTGGAGATCTCCCCTTCCACCCACAGCGTGGGCAGGCCGGCCTCCAGCAACTGGCGGGCTTCGCTGTTGAGTCGCGCGACGGAATACACCTCGCGCTGTGCTTTCACCTGCATGGCAGCAGGGTAACGGATTCAGTTTCGGGGTCGTAAAGAATCCGCGCCTCGCCGCTTTCCAGCTGCGACAGCACCTGGGACACCTTCTGCTCGTGGCTGAATTCCTGATCGCCGTAATCCGTGCCTTCGCGCAGTACGAAGGATTCCACCAGTCCCAGCAGGGCATCGCGTGACAGGGCGGTGAAAGGCACTTCCACCGGATCCGGGGAAACGTCATCTGCGGACTGGTTGTCTTCGGTGTCGGGCATGCAGCGCTAGTGTGCCCTTTCTCCGCGCGCTGCACGTGGTCCGCGACCCGGCAGGTCGCAACCGCATGCTCCCCGGTGCCGGCGCATGAGTCGGGGGGAGGTCTGTCTTCCCGACCGGCATGGCTTCAGCTACGATGGAGCCGTGAATTCAGCACAGGCAGATGTATGAGCGTCAAAGGCATCTTCTACGTGCTGGCTTACGTCTCCGACCTCGAGCGCAGCAAGCGTTTCTACCGCGACCTGCTGGGCTGGGAGCTCGGCACGGATGAATACGGGGTTGCCGGATTTTCCTTCGGCACCGGCTACATCGTCCTCCATGAAGACACCCGCCCGGCCAATGCCCGGCCCTATGCGGGCGGACTGCACGTTGAAGTGCAGGTGGACAATGTGGATGCCGAGCACGCCCGCCTCAAGGGCCTGGGCGTGAAAGTCAGCACGCCGGTGAGTCAGCCCTGGGGCGAGCGGAACTTCAATTTCACGGACCCCGACGGGCACTTCTGGTCATACGGACAGGCCGGACCCGACAACGACTGACGCCGGCCGGCAAAAAAGGATCGCTGACCAGGCCATTGGCGGTTTACCCGCAGGGGCGACTTGCGTAAAATGGGACATGCGAATCCTCGAAGAGTCCCTCACGTTCGACGACGTCCTCCTGGTCCCCGCCAGCTCTGACGTCCTCGCCAAAGAAATCGATCTGGGCACCCAGCTCACCCGCACGGTGCGGCTCGGCCTCCCCATGCTTTCCTCGGCCATGGATACGGTCACCGAGGCCCGCCTCGCGATCACCATCGCGCAGGAAGGCGGCATGGGCATCATCCACAAGAACATGAACATCGAAGCGCAGGCCCGCGAAGTGGTCCGCGTGAAGAAGTTCGAAAGCGGCGTGATCCGCGACCCCATCAGCGTGCCACCCGAGATGACCATCCGGGAAGTGCTGGAGCTCACCCGCTCGCGCGGCATCTCCGGTGTGCCGGTGGTGCAGGGCAAGATGGCGGTAGGCATCGTCACGCACCGCGACCTGCGCTTCGAAGAGAAGCTCGATGCGCCGGTGTCATCGGTGATGACGCCACGCGAGCAACTGATCACCGTGCGCGAGAATGCCCCCAAGCACGAGGTGCTCGGGCTGCTGCACAAGCACCGCATCGAGAAGGTGCTGGTGGTCGATGCCAATTCAGAACTGAAGGGCATGATCACGGTGAAGGACATCCAGAAGGCGAAGGATTTTCCCCGCGCCAGCAAGGATGACAAGGGCCAGCTGCGCGTGGGCGCGGCGGTCGGCACGGCCAAGGACACACTCGATCGCGTGGCCGCGCTGCAGGAAGCGGGTGTCGATGTGATCGTGGTGGATACCGCGCACGGTCATACACGTTGGGTGCTGGATACCGTGACGGCGATCAAGCGCCGATGGCCGGAGCTGCAGGTGATCGGTGGCAACATCGTCACCGCTGAAGCCGCGCTCGACCTGGTCAAAGCCGGCGCCGATGGTGTGAAGGTCGGCATCGGTCCGGGGTCCATCTGCACCACGCGCATCGTGGCCGGAGTGGGTGTGCCGCAGATCTCCGCCGTGGCCAATGTGGCCAAGGCGCTGAAGGGAACGGGCATTCCATTGATCGCCGACGGTGGCATCCGCTATTCAGGCGACATCGCCAAGGCCTTGGTCGCAGGCGCGCACGCGGTGATGATCGGCGGCCTGTTCGCGGGCACCGAGGAATCTCCCGGCGAAGTCGAGCTCTATCAGGGCGCTTCATACAAGAGCTACCGCGGCATGGGCTCCCTTGGCGCCATGTCGCAGAAGCACGGCTCGGCGGATCGATACTTCCAGGACAACTCCAGCGAACTTGAAAAGCTCGTTCCGGAAGGCATCGAAGGCCGCGTGCTGTACAAGGGCAGCCTGGTGTCGATCCTGTATCAGTTATCAGGTGGCCTGCGCGCCGCGATGGTTTACACCGGCACGCGCACAATCGAGGAGATGCGCACCCGTCCGCAGTTTGTTCGCATCACCGGCGCCGGCATGCGCGAAAGCCATGTGCACGATGTGCAGATTACGAAAGAGGCGCCCAACTACAGGGTTTCCAGATGAGTGATGCGACCATCGCCGACATTCATGCCCACAAAATACTGATCCTCGACTTCGGTTCGCAATACACGCAGCTCATCGCGCGCCGCGTGCGCGAGCTTGGCGTCTACTGCGAGATCCACCCCTGGGATGTCGGCGATGCCGACGTCATCGCGTTCCAGCCCAAAGGCATCATCCTTTCGGGCGGTCCCGACTCCGTGCTGCAGGCCAATGCCCCCGCCGCGCCGCAGGCCGTGTTCGACTTCGGCGTGCCCGTGCTCGGCATCTGCTACGGCATGCAGACCATGGCGCAGCAGCTCGGCGGCAAAGTCGAACCCGGCGCCGTGCATGAATTCGGCTATGCCGAAATCCGCGCCCGCGGTCATTCCGAACTGCTGAAGGGAATCGAAGATCGGGTAAACACTGAAGGCCACGGCCAGCTCGATGTGTGGATGAGCCACGGCGATCATGTGACCGAGCTGCCCAAGGGGTTCAAGCTCATTTCCTCCACGGGCGATGTGCCCATCGCCGGCATGGCCGATGAAGGCCGCAAGTTCTACGCGCTGCAGTTCCATCCTGAAGTCACGCATACCAAACAGGGCACGCGCATCTACGGGCGCTTCGTGCACGAGATCTGCGGCTGCGGCAACAGCTGGAACCCCGACAACATCATCGAAGATGCGATCGCGCGCGTACGTGCGCAGGTGGGCAAGGGCAGGGTGCTGCTCGGCCTTTCCGGCGGTGTGGATTCGTCGGTGGTGGCGGCGCTGCTGCACAAGGCGATTGGCGACCAGCTTACCTGCGTGTTCGTCGACCACGGTCTGCTGCGCCACAATGAAGGCGACGAGGTCATGCGCGTCTTCGCCAAGAATCTTGGCGTGCGCGTGATCCGCGTGAACGCCGCCGAGCGTTACTTCAGCGAACTCAAGGGCGTAAGCGACCCCGAGGCCAAGCGCAAGATCATCGGGCGGCTGTTCATCGAGGTATTCGACGAGCAGGCCGCCGAACTCAAGAGCGTGGAGTTCCTCGCACAGGGCACCATCTACCCCGACGTGATCGAATCCGCCGGCAGTGGTGGCAAGGCGCATGTGATCAAGAGCCATCACAATGTCGGTGGCCTGCCTGCGCACATGAAGATGAAACTGGTCGAGCCGCTGCGCGAACTGTTCAAGGACGAGGTGCGGCGCATCGGCGTGGAGCTCGGGTTGCCTGCCGAGATGGTCCATCGCCATCCGTTCCCCGGTCCTGGCCTGGGTGTGCGGATCCTGGGTGAAGTGACCGCGCCGGTGGCCGAGACCTTGCGGCTTGCGGATCACATCTTCATCGAAGAGTTGCGCAAGGCCGGCTGGTACGAAAAGACCAGCCAGGCGTTTGCGGTGTTCTTGCCGGTGAAGAGTGTGGGCGTGACGGGCGACGGGCGGCGGCATGAGCCGGTCATTGCGCTGCGCGCCGTGGAGACCATCGACTTCATGACTGCGCAGTGGGCGCATCTGCCGTATGAACTGCTGGATGTTTGCTCCAGGCGGATCGTGAATGAGGTGAAAGGAATTTCGCGGGTGGTCTACGACATCAGTGGGAAGCCGCCGGCGACGATTGAGTGGGAGTGAGGAGCGCCGCGCCTTATCGTGAGCCGGATTGGCGTGGAAGTCAGCGCACAGATTCCGGGAAGAAACCGGCGATACCGAATGGGAAAAGGCCCGCTCTGGTTCCCGCTCAAAGGCGACTGGGCGACGGAGCGCTATACTTTCGACCTGGTAAACAGCCGGTCGGATAAGGAAGAAACAATGGGTCGGTTCGCTAGCACTTGCACCATCATGCTCGCACTGCTTGCCGGGGGCGCTACGTCCGCCGCGGCGCCAACCACCCGCTCGACTGCTGCGGCGGTGGTCGAGGCTGTACCTTTCGGCGCCAACAAGGCCGCTGGGGAAACTTTTGTCCATGACGGGGTAACCCTGTATTACGAGATTTATGGTGAGGGTGAGCCTTTGTTGCTTATTCACGGCAACGGCGGCGGAATCGGCACACTCGCAGCCCAGATCGACTTCTTTAGGACCCATCGCAGGGTCATCGTCATGGACAGTCGCGACCAGGGCCGCTCCAGCGACAGTGCAGGCCCGCTCACCTACGAGAAGATGACTGACGACCAGGCGGCCCTGCTCGAACACCTCAAGATCGGGCCCGTTGACGTGCTGGGTTGGAGCGATGGCGGCATCGAGGCTTTGCTCATGGGTATTCGCCACCCGGACAAGGTCAAGAAACTGATCGCCATGGCAGCCAACCTGAGTCCCGACGCCGCGTACCCGGAGACGGATCAACTCGTAACGGAAATGCTAGCCTCGTTCACGCCAGAAGTCCGCAAGACATCAAGCGGGCAGCGCGATCTTAAGGTCGCAACTATCCTCGTGAACGAACCGCACATCGATCTGACCCTGCTCAAGAAAGTTACCGCGCCAACACTGATCCTGTCGAGCGACCACGACCTGATCCGCTTGGATCACACCGTCGCCCTCTACGAGGCCTTACCCAATGCCCAGCTGGCAGTGTTCCCTGACAGCACCCACCTTGTGCCTTATGACGACCCGCAGTTGTTCAACGCCACCGTAGAGCGATTCCTGTCGACCCCGTTTAAGAAAAAGGACCGCATCGCCGACACCATGACCTCGTTTGGGAAGCTTATGTCCGAATTGCCGAAATAGTTTCAAGGTTGTCGGGTTGGTGATCTGCGTCGGGGGACTTGCCCGGCGGATCCGTCTGGTCACTGATTCTG
>JBDSGY010000405.1:0-7668 GCA_039918755.1 Steroidobacteraceae bacterium | reverse complement strand
TGTCGACCACCGCCACTGAAGGCTCAGCCAGGATGCTGATCGACGGCACGACCACTTCAAACTTGTCGGCGCCAAATTCCCTCAACGCCAGAAAGGCCTCGTTCTCCCAGGAGATGAAGACATCGCCGATATTGCGCTGGGCGAACGTGGTCAGTGAGGCGCGTGCGCCGGTATCCAGCACCGGTGCGTTCTTGTAGACCTTGCGCAGGAACGCCTTCGCGGTGGCATCGTTGCCGCCCGGCTGCTGCAGCGCCCAGGAGTAGCCTGCGAGGTAGTTCCAGCGTGCACCGCCGGACGTCTTCGGGTTCGGTGTCACGACACCGATCCCGGGACGCGCCAGGTCGCCCCAGTCCTTCACGCGCTTGGGATTGCCCTTGCGAACCACGAACACGATGGTCGAGGTATAGGGCGCGCTGTTGTTCGGCAGGCGCTTTTCCCAATCGGGCGCCAGCAGCTTGCCCTGCGTGACCAGCGCGTCCACGTCACCGGCCAGGCCCAGCGTCACGACATCGGCTGCAAGTCCATCGATCACCGAGCGCGCCTGCTTGCCCGAACCGCCATGCGACTGGTTGACCTTGACGTCATCGCCGGTCCGGGCCTTCCAGTACTTCGCGAATGCCGCATTGAAGTCGACATACAGCTCCCGGGTCGGGTCATACGACACGTTCAGCAGCGTGATCTGCTTCGCCTGGAGCGGTGCACTGATGGCCACGACGGACGCCATGGCAAGCGCCAGGGCCCCGCGGCGGGAGAGTGAAGACTTGAGCATGTGTAACGACTCCTATCGTCAAAATGACAGCGTGATGGCCGCTGTGAGGTAATGCGTATCGCCATGCGGCGAGGAGTTTGGCGCATCGCGCAGCAGGTCGCCGCGGATCAGCCACACGGCATTCAGTTCAGCCCGCAGCTTCTGCGGCACGATCCAGTAACGCGCGCGGCCATCGAATTGATAGCCGGCGAAGCGACCGGAACTGCCGCTCGCATCGCGAATGCCCGTGGTCGAGAAACTGTCGCGGTCATCCGCCGCCCACAGCGCGCGCCAGGATCCGAAGACATCGAAGCGCGGCGTCGGCGTGGTCTCCAGGCGCAGGCCCAGTGCCTGCACATTGGCGCGACCGATGGCGCCATAGATGCCGGATGGCGCAACGTCCGCACGACGCATGCCGAACAGCGTATCGAAACGCTGGTAATGCGAGCCCGGCCCATCGCCGCTGGCGTAGTCGAACTCGACCGAGAGATGCGGCTTCCACGCAAGGGCCCAGCTGTGGCCGATCTCTGCATGAATGAAATACGCCCGCACATCGAGCGGCGCCGCGGCGGGCGCGGTGCTGACCCGGACATCACCGGTCTGGAAGATTCCCTCCAGTTCATAGTCGGTGACATCGGCAGCGGCATCGCGAATCACCCGTGCGCCGAAGTTGTTCACGCTGCGATTGCGCGTGGCGCGCGACCCATCGTCCTCGTCAAAACGGACGAAGCTCAGCTCGGCTCTGGCGCCGCCCGGCAGCACGGGCTTCGACACGAAGGCGCCAAACAGCTGCTGGTCGACTCCTTCATGGTCAAGATGCACGTGGTTGTCACGCACCGACGCAAAGTCGTCCGGTCGCCGCTGCTGTGGCAACACATAGAAGAGCGTCCACTGCGCCTTGTCGGCGAAGCGCAGGTCCGTGCGCAATCCGGTG
This sequence comes from Steroidobacteraceae bacterium, assembly GCA_039918755.1. GTDB lineage: Bacteria > Pseudomonadota > Gammaproteobacteria > Steroidobacterales > Steroidobacteraceae > ZC4RG30. The sequence goes on along the minus strand of JBDSGY010000405.1, from coordinate 5,986 downwards.
TAACCCTGTGGCGTGTTGCGGAATTCATCCGAGGCGATCAGCCGCCGCGAACCCAGATTCATCAGCATGCGCCCTGCCTGCACCGTGGCGGAGCTGCCCTTGCCGAAGGGCGCCGTGAACTCACGGCTCACATACGCCTGCACCGGCTCCAGGGCATTGACGTCATTGAACGTCAGCGCACTGCCGGCATCCGTGTCGTAAACGCGGCTGTCGGAAAGATCACCCACCAGTTTCCAGGCACCGTGCGTCCACTCCGCCAGCAGGTTGCTGCGCACCGCGAGCACGTCGTCCCGGTTGTCGAATCCGGGCCGGTACTGCCCGTCGAGCCACTCCTGGCGAATGCGGATGCTGCCGGAAAGCTTCAGGCCAGAAGCCTCCGCAGCCCGCAGTGCAGATCCTGGCGTAGCGGACGCCAGTGCCAGGATGCCCATTGCCATCAGAATTCCGCGCGCACGGTCAGGCCATACGTGCGTGGATCCGCCGTCTGCCCCACGACCACGCCGGTGTTGCCACCCGTTGCAGCGTTCAACTGCTCGAAGTAGTCCTTGTCGAACGCGTTCTTGACCCATGCGTACACATCCCACGTGCCTCCACTGCGGAAGCCGACCCGGAAGTTTGCCAGAGCGTAGCCACCGACGTCGGTATACGCCGAACGCGAAGGATTCGAAGACCAGCGGCTGCGGGCGCTGCCGTCATAGGCCGCGTAGGCCTCGCCTCGCCGACCGAGGAAGCTGGCCGGCAAGTCGTACTGCACACCCCAGGCGCCTGACCACTTCGAGACACCGGGCAGCCACTGGCCCGAGATATCGCAGGACGCCGGGCTCACGCTCCCCGGGACGCCCGGTGCACCCGCGAGGGCCGGATTGGTGGTGGTCGTGGAGCCACCCGACAGCTCGGGCGGGCAAGGCGCGCCGGTGAACTTCTGGTAGACGGCATCGGTATACGCGCCGTTCACATAGAGGTTCCAGTTGCTGTTCGGACGGAACGAGAAGTCCGTCTCGACGCCCTGGATCTGCACCTTCTCCGCATTGGCGAGATAGCCACGGGTCACGAGCACCTGGCCGTTGTTCACCGTGGCCTGGAAGTCCTTCACGTCGGTCTGGTACGCAGCGACGTTCAACGTCACCCTGCGATCCAGGAACTGCGTCTTGAGGCCCACTTCATAATTGGTCACCTTCTCCGGCCGCACCGTCGCCGTGTTCAGCAGTGGATTGCCGGCCGAGTCCGTAGGCACACCATTGAGGGTGATGCCACCGGTCTTGAAGCTGCGGCCGTAGCTGGCATACGTCAGCACATCCGGGGTCAGTTCATAAGCCGCCGTGAGATCGCCCGACAGGTTCCAGTCGCTGAAATCCGCCTCATAGGCCTGCGGTGCCAGCACGCCGCGCTGCTGGGTGTGGCGCGGGCCCGTGGTCGGATTGGTGTAGAACACATCGTTGCCCAACGTCGCCAACGTCTCGCCGGCGCCATTGATCACCGTGGAGATGTACGAGCCCTGCTTCTCATCGTAGTTGAGGCGCAGGCCCGGCTCGATGCGCAGGTCGTCCGCAACCTTCCACGACAGCTGGCCGAACAATGCCGCACTGGTGTTGTCGAAATCGATGTTGTTGTACGAGGTCAGCCCATCCAGCACCGACGGATCCAGTGACAGCGCTGCGGTCGAGCCGGTCGGCGCGATCAGCCAGCGGCTCGCTGCCGGTCCCTGCTGCTGCACGCCATCGGTGTGGACCGTCTGCCGGTAGCCGAACAGGCCGATCACGTAGTCGATCTTGTCGCCCGTGTAGTCGTAACGGAATTCCTGCGTGTACTGATCCTGGTGTGAAGGATTTTCCGACTTGGTCGTGATCCGCACGCCGGTGAAGTCGCGGTCATTCTTCGGCAGCCAGTCCCAGTAACGCCACGCCGTCACAGCAGTGAACTTGCCGGTGCCCAGATCCCATACCGCGCGCAACGCAGCGCCACCGAGCTCGTTGCGGGCGTTCAGCTCCGCGTCGTAGTCAGTCAGGCGATCGAATGGATCCGTGCTCGGCGGCGCATACGGCTGGATGCCGGCGAGGTTCGCGTTCGTGTCCTGCAGGGCGGCCAGCGCGAAGTACTGGCGATTCGCTGCACGCTGCGTCGAGCCCACGCGCGCGAACACCTGTGCGCAGCACTCGGCGTTCTGCTTGTTGTAGTCGCCCGAGAAGGTGAAATCGAGGCTGTCACTCGCCTGCCACAGCAGCTGGCCGCGGACGCCGATGTTGTCGAGCTCATTGACCCGGTTACCGCTCGCAATATCGAACAGCGTGCCATGACGATTGGTCGCGGACACGGCCACGCGACCTGCGAGTGTTTCAGCCAGCGGACCGGACAGCACGGCCTTCGCCTGGTAGAAGCCGAGGTTGCCGATCGAGATCTCGGCTGAAGCTACCGGCGTGAAGGTGGGCTTGCGCGTGGTGATGTTGATCGCGCCCGCGGTGGTGTTCTTGCCGTACAGCGTGCCCTGCGGGCCGCGCAGGATTTCAATGCGCTCCACATCCAGGAAGTCGAACGTCGACGCCGCCGCACGGCTGTAGTACACGTCATCGACGTAGAGGCCCACGCCCTGTTCGATGCCGCCGTTGGTCAAGCCGAATGGCGTACCCAGGCCGCGGATGTTGGCGCCGGAATTGCGCGGGTTGGAAGAATAGAACTGCAGCGTCGGCGCCAGCTGCGACAGTCGCGCCACGTTGAAGCTGCCAGTCTCTTCAATCAGGGCGGCATCGACCACGGTGATCGGAAGCGGTACATCCTGCAGAACTTCGTCACGACGGCGGGCGGTGACGGTCACGGTCTCCAGTTCGTCTGTGGACTCCGAGGCGGCGGCAACCGCCGCGGATACCGATGCGGCAACGGTGGCGTCCTGCGCCAGCGCGTACCCACCGGGCAACACGGCGGTCACAATCCCTGCCGCCAGCAACTTATGCAATTTCACTCTGAACGCTCCTGCCGATGCTCAAATTTCGTGCGGCAAGGGTGGCGGCCAGCCGGTTAGCTGGTCAGTCGCAGCGCGGTTAGCAAGTGGTTACAGCCGGTTTGCGTTAGTGCGGTACATAAAGCTGCGGCTGTTAGAATCCCCGGCAAAATGCAGTACAAACACGCTTTCCATGCCGGTAACTTTGCGGACGTGCATAAGCACATCGCATTGCTGCAACTGATCAAGGCCATGCAGCGGAAGGCGAAAGGCTTTCTGTACCTGGACACCCACGCCGGCGAAGGTCTGTATGACCTGACCACCGACGAAGCAAAGCAGGGAAACGAAAGCGAGGCCGGAATCAGCCTCCTTGAGCGGAACCTCGCGCAGGCTGGCGGCACCGCTCACGCCGCGATCCGCGAATACATCGACACCATCGAACGCATCCGCCGCGATCACGGCAACAAGCGCAGCCTTTATCCCGGTTCCCCGTTGCTGGCCGGCGCCCATCTGCGGGCGGTCGATCAGCTCCTCTGCGTCGAGACGCATGCGCAGACCTCGCGCGCTCTGCAGCGCACGCTCGACCACAGCGCGGGCCTCATTCCACCGGTCCCGCGCGTGACGCAGGGCGATGGCTACCATGAGATCCGCGCGCAGCTCCCGCCGCAATTGCGCCGCGGCCTCACGTTCATCGATCCGCCCTACGAAGCGGCCAATGAGGAGCAGCAGATTTCAGTTGCGCTGCTGCAGGGGCTCACGCGCTTTGAAACCGGTGTGTTCGCGGTGTGGTATCCCATCAAGAAGCAGTACGACACCGACCTGTGGCTCGCCCGCGTGATCCGCGGCATCACCCGCCCCACTGTATGCATAGAGTTATGCGTGAGATCACCCGACCATACCGCCGGCCTCAATGGCTCCGGCATGATGGTCGTGAACCCACCCTGGCAGTTCGACACCGCGGCCAGCGAATGGCAACCTGAGCTGCACACCCTGCTCGATGGCAGCTCGGGCAGCCTGGTGAAGTGGCTCGTCCGTGAGTAGTCCTGATCGCTATGCGGTCATCGGCCATCCTGTCAGCCAGAGCCGGTCGCCGTTCATTCACACGCGCTTTGCCGCACAGACGCGCCAGTTGCTGACGTACGCCACGATTGATGCCACCCCTGCGGAGTTCGAGTCGACGGCGCGGCAGTTCCTGCAGGGCGATGGCAAGGGGCTGAACGTCACCGTTCCGCACAAGGAGGCGGCCTTCACGCTGGCCGATGAACTCACGCCACGCGCGCAGCGCGCCGGCGCGGTCAACACGCTGGCGCTGCGTGATGGCGGCAGGATCCTCGGCGACAATACCGACGGCGCCGGCCTCGCGCGCGACCTGCTCAACAACCATCGCATCACCATTGCCGGACGTCGTCTGCTGCTGCTGGGTGCCGGTGGTGCGGCGCGGGGCGCACTCGCGCCGCTGCTCGGCCTCAAGCCCAGCGCGCTGACCATCGTCAATCGCAATATCATCCGCGCCCGCGAACTGGCGGAGCAGTTCAGCGACATGGGCCGGCTGAACGCCATCGGCTACCAGGATCTGGGCAGCGATCCCTATGACCTCGTCATCAATGCCACCGCGGCAAGCCTTGCCGGCGAATTGCCCGCGCTGCCGCCCGGCATCGTCAACACCCGCAGCATCTGCTACGACATGTACTACGGCCGCGATGAAACGCCCTTCACGCGCTGGGCGCTGCAACGCGGTTGTGCCCGGGCAATCATGGGACTCGGAATGCTGGTGGAGCAGGCCGCGGAATCGTTCTATCTGTGGCGCGGGCTGCGGCCGGATACCGCTTCCGTGCTCAGCGCGCTGACTGCGGAGCTGCGCGGGTAGCCAGTTACTCGGCGCCCACTTCCAGCGGCGCCCCGTTTTCAGATCGGGCGACGCACATCCGCAACGATGATTACGGGGCCGGTTGGAACGCCGGTTGGCGAACCACCGATCGGCTCCACGCTCACGGCTACCTTGGCAGCGGCCGACAGCAGCGCCTGCTGGGTGGCGGTCAGCTTGCGACGGATATCGCCGCTTGCGGGCAACAGACCCAGGGAGACGGGATTGCCGCCAGCGGCCGGCAGAATCCAGAGCTCATGATTGCGATCAGCCGGCAGTGCTGGAACAGCGAGGCTGCGCACGGATATCTCGCTGAAGTCCTCGGTGCTCTCCAGACGCCAGGCGGCAGGCGCGTCGGTGGTGGCGAGCACGGCCCGGTCCTGCCATTCCGGCTCGCTCCAGACAGTGAGTCGTCCCACCAGCAGCAATGCAACCAGGCTTGCGGCGACCGCTGCAGACCACCATCCCAGGCGACTGGGACGTGACCGCACACCGATCCGCTGCTGAATGACCTGCCAGCAACCTGCAGAAGGCGCAACCGGGGGAAGCGCCAGTGCCAGCGGCAGCAGGCGGTCCTCCCAACGCTGGCGGGCGAGCTGCGCAATGGGCAGCGACTGACACAGCCGCTCGAATCGCTGTCGCGCACCCCGGCGCATCACACCCAGCACATGCGACGCGGCCAGCTGCTCGAGCAGGTCGGGACGGCTGTAATTCATGATTCCATGCACGTGCGCAGGGATTGCAGACCACGCCGCACCCAGCTCTTTACCGTGCCCAGCGGCTGCCCCACTGATTGCGCAATCCGCTCATGCGTCAAGCCGCCCTGGTAAGCGAGCAACAGGCACTGCCGCTGTGCTGCGGCCAGCAGCTCCAGGCACTGCTCCAGGGTTTGATAGGTGGCGCTGAACTCGGCGCCATCGGCGGGGCCCACCACGCGCAATTGCTCGGCGCCGGCCAGGTCTGCCGCCTCAAGCCCGACAGTGGGACGGCCACCGCGCTGCACGTCGATGGCCCGGTTACGCGCGATGGCAACCATCCAGGAGAGGGCTCGACCCTGGATCTGGTCGTACTGACCTGCTTTTTCCCAGATGCGTATGAATGCGTCCTGCAGCACGTCTTCGGCAGCGGCGCGGGTGCCCAGCATTCGCATCAGCACTGCCAGCAATTGCGGTGCACTACGCGTATAGAGC
>JBDSGY010000404.1:0-12859 GCA_039918755.1 Steroidobacteraceae bacterium | reverse complement strand
GCGCTTTGGCGATCCCGAGACACAGCCGGTGCTGGCGCGCCTGAAGAGCGATCTCACCGTCCTGTGCGAAGCGGCGCTTGCCGGCTCGCTCGACACCGTCAGGGCGGAGTGGGATCCGCGCGCTGCGCTCGGTGTCGTGGTCGCTGCCCACGGCTATCCGGACGAGGTGCGCAAGGGCGATGTGATCGACGGACTGGATCGCGTCGGCGCGCTGCCCGGCAAGGTGTTCCATGCTGGCACCACCACCAGGGACGGCAAGGTCGTCACTGCGGGCGGCCGCGTGTTCTGCGCGGTGGGACTGGGCGCCACGGTCAAGGCTGCACAGCGCGAAGCCTATGCGCTGGTCGATGCAGTGAGCTTCGACGGCGCGCAGGCGCGACGCGACATCGGCTATCGCGCAATCGCCCGCGAAACCTGAGCAACACGCACGGCATGGCGACCCCGGCGCAGCGTCTGCCTCATGTCTCGCCTGCGCGGCTCGGCCGCCTGAGAGCGCTGTTTCGCCTGCTGCAGGCACTCAGTCCCGCCCTGGCAGCGCGCCTGGCGTTCTTCCTCTTCCTCAGACCCGCGCAGCGGGAACTGCGGCCCGACGACGCAGCCATCATGGCCACCGCGAAGCAGCATCTCCTGCACGCGTCATCTGATCCGGTGCAGGTGTATGAATGGGGCACGGGCCCGCGCACGGCACTCATCGTGCACGGCTGGGGCTCGCGCGCGGCCCGCTTTACGCCCATGGCCAGCGCGCTCGCCGCGCGAGGCTGGCGCGTGCTGGCGATCGATGCACCCGCGCATGGACTCTCCACCGGACGCAGTTCCAGCCTCCCGCAGTTCATGCAGGCGCTGGATGCAGTCGTGACGCAACTCGGTCCGGTGCAGGCAGTGGTCGGTCACTCGCTCGGCGCCCTGGCGATCGCCTCCCAGCGCGACAAGGACCGGCCTGCCTGGTTCGGTTCACTGCGCAAGCTGGTGCTGATCAGCGTGCCAGCAGGTGCGCCATTCCTGGTGGATTCCTTCGTGCAGATGCTGGGCCTCGGCGAACCGACCTCGCGCCTTCTGCTGGCTCGCTTCAGGCAACGCTTCGGAAGCGGCCCCGATGTGTTCACGGCGCGACCTGACTCGATTCAGCTGCCGACACTGCTGGTCCATGACCAGGGCGACGACATCGTGCCGTTCGCGCACAGCCAGCACCTGCTGCCGCAACTGGCCCATTGCCAACTGCTCGCAACCGCCGGTCTCGGCCACAGCGCGCTGACCCGTGACGCCACCACCATTCGCGCGATCGCCGATTTTCTCGATGCTCCTGACAACGTCCCCGGTGTCGCGGTGCGCCGTGCCGACCTGGACAATCCCGGCGATGCGGCTGCCATCGTGCAGATGCTCAATGCCTATGCCAGCGATCCACGGGGTGGCGGGGTACCCCTGACCGCACCGGTGCAGCACCGGCTGGTTGCAGGCCTGCGCGCGCATCCCACCGCGTGCGTCTGGCTCGCTTTCGACGGCCAGGCTGCGGTGGGCGTCTGCGTCGGCTTCATCGGCTACTCGACCTTCCATGCTCGTCCGCTCCTCAACATCCACGACCTCGCGGTGCTCGCAGGCCAGCGCGGCCGCGGCACCGGCCGCGCGTTGCTCGCGGCCGCGGAAGCGCATGCGCGCGACGCGGACTGTTGCAAGCTGACACTGGAAGTGCAGGACGACAACTCACCCGCCCGCCAGCTGTATGAGCGCTTTGGCTTCCTGGATGTGCGCTACGGTGATTCCGGACCCACGCGGTTTCTCGGCAAGCCACTCAAGCCGATCGACGTCATGATCTGACTGCGCCGCACATGTATCATGCGCCAGGCACCTCTTTGCGATCCTGTGGAACACTTCAGAACATGCCGGTTAATCCTGACGACCTGATCGAATCGATGCGCAATCTCGGACCCCGCTCCGCGCAGCAGCTTGCGTCGGTGGGCGTCAACACCATCGAGAAATTCCGCAGCATGGGTTCGGTGGCCGCCTACGTGAAGGTGCAGCGGGGCTGCACCAATGTCGGCATGAACATGTTGTGGGCGCTCGAAGGCGCGCTCACCAACAGGCACTGGGAAGAAGTGGCGCGCGACGAAGGTCCGCGTCTGCTCAAGGTGCTCGAACAGTACGAAAAGGACAATCCGCCGCCGGGTTGAACCCGGGCGCGCGGCAACATGTCACTGTTCTTCTGGCGCAAGCAGAAGGCTGGAGCGGCAGCAGCGCCTCCCGACCCGTTCGCGGTCACCCCCACAGCCGCGGTAACGCCAGTGCCCGCAGCGCCTGAACCTCCGGCACATCCTTCAGCCATGCGCGAAGTTTATGCACTCGCCCTGCAGAGCAGGCGCGCCGCAGACGCCACCGCACTTCCCGACCCCGGCCAGATGACCTTGCTGCTCGCAGCCAGCCGCGAATTTGCGCAGATCGGCATCCAGCCGCGCTACACGCCGCGGCGTCCCTCGTTGTTGCCGCAGTTGCTGGAGGCGCTCGACGATGAAGATGCCTCGCTGCGCGCGCTGTCACGCATCGTGTCGCAGGATCCACAGCTCACCGGTGACCTGCTGCGCACCGCCAACAGCGCCATGTACCGCGTGAGCTCGACGCCGGTGGAGAGTGTGGAGCGCGCTGCCGCGATGCTGGGCACGCGCGGCATCCGCAGCCTGCTGTCGGCGTCTCTCGTGCATCCGTTGGCCACCTCCGGAGGCAGCCTGGGCCGCTTCGGCGACATGCTCTGGGATCACTCGCTGTACAGCGCTTCGGCCGCCGAGGCCTGGGCGGGCCGCAGTCAGGATGCCGATCCCTTCACGGCACATCTTCTCGCCCTGATGCATGGCCTGGGTTGTGTGGCGGTGTACCGGGTGCTGGCGGATCTGTACGCCGCGCAGCCGGCCCTGCCGCGCGATGCCGCCGTCATCGCTGGCGCGCTGACCACCAACGCGGCGGTCACCGCTGCGCGCATCGCTGCAAGCTGGGGGCTGACCGAACGCACGCGACAGGCGCTGGAGGCGCAGTCTTCCGCGGCGCCGGTGAACGATCACCTGCCACTGTCGCAGGCGCTGCAATTTGGCCTTCTAACCGGCGCGGTGACACTGCTGTGCAAGCACGGCAAGCTGCCGGCCAATGAGGCGCTGCAGCAGATCGTCGCGGGCGGCTTCCCGGCCGCCCAGGCGGAGCGGATATGGGACCGCATGCAGCGCGCGTACGTCACGCCGTAGCGGTGACTCGCTAATAGCTGATGCGGACGAAGGCTTCCGGGCCTTTGTATTTCAGGTTGAAATAGCCGGCGAAATCGACGCTGGTGCTGTCGATCTTGAAGCGTGCCTGCGAATATCCCACGCCAAATGCCAGGTTCGGGCGCGCGCGAAACTGCACATCACCGTGATAGGACTGGTAGCCGCCCTTCACGTCGTCGATATGCCCGCTCAGGTAGTTCACGGCGACATTGGCCGAGAAGCGCTTCGTGGCGCGCCAGGTCACCTCCGTTGCCAGCGTGGCAAACGGGCCGGCGGTGTCGAGCCTTTCGCTGACGAAGCGTGCTGGTGCATCGAGCGTGCCTTCCAGCTGCAGCAGGTGCAGCCCGATGCCTGCGGCCACCTCCCACTTCTCCCTGCGCAGAAATGAATACGTGTAGGTCAGCCCGAGTTTGCGCAGATCCATTGCAGTCAGAACCCGGTCATTGACCCGATAGACATCGTCACCGAAGAGGATCTGCTGATTGATCACCTCGGCGCCCGAGCGGGTCATCTTGTAGAAATCGGCGCGGATGCGATGCCGGTCGAGGATGCGGAACATCATGTCGGCGCTCACCTGCTTGAGCCTCTCTTGCAGCCCCAGCGTGTCCTCGGCGCTGATCAGGGTGCCAGGGGTGCCGGCCGAGCTGTCGTAACGCAGGGCAGTCGAGACGTTGGGCATGTAGAACAGGCCGCGTACGGCAAAGCGGTCGGTGATGGGGCTTGCGATGCTCATCTTCGGTGGCTGCAGCAACTCGCGCGGCGCGTCCTTTTCTGGCTGAGCAGGTGCTTGGGCGGCAGACACGGAAGAGGCGGCCAGCGTCGAAACGCCGATGAGGAACAACTTGAGATGGGCTTGCATGCACCGATGATCCGGCAGGCCGGAGCCGCACGCAACGTCGCCGGGCGGCGACTGTGACGAAATACCCGGGCTGGCGGCACTTGGCGACAGCCATGGGCCTGCCCCGCGCGCACGTGGGGCAGGCCTTGCGGACCGGAAAGACTACCGCTTCATCGCCTCGAAGAATTCGGCGTTGGTCTTCGTGTCTTTCATCTTGTCGAGCAGGAACTCGATCGCGGCCAGCTCATCCATCGGATGCAGCAGCTTGCGCAGGATCCACATCTTGGCGAGCTCCGTCGGATCGGTGATGAGTTCTTCCTTGCGCGTGCCGGAACGGTTGATGTTGATCGCAGGGAAGGTGCGCTTTTCCGCGATTCGACGGTCGAGATGGATCTCGCTATTGCCCGTCCCCTTGAATTCCTCAAAGATCACGTCGTCCATCTTCGATCCGGTGTCGACGAGCGCCGTTGCGAGAATGGTGAGCGAGCCACCCTCCTCAATATTGCGCGCGGCGCCGAAGAACCGCTTCGGACGCTGCAGGGCGTTTGCATCCACACCACCGGTGAGCACCTTGCCGGAGCTGGGCACCACGGTATTGTAGGCACGTGCCAGGCGCGTGATGGAATCGAGCAGGATCACCACATCCTTCTTGTGCTCGACCAGCCGCTTGGCCTTCTCAATGACCATCTCGGCCACCTGCACGTGACGGGCAGCAGGTTCGTCGAAGGTTGACGACACCACTTCGCCCTTCACGGTGCGCTGCATCTCGGTCACTTCTTCCGGCCGCTCGTCGATGAGCAGCACGATGAGATAGACCTCGGGGTGGTTTGCGGTGATCGCGGTGGCGATGTTCTGCAGCAGCATCGTCTTGCCCGCTTTCGGAGGCGAAACGATCAGACCGCGCTGGCCCTTGCCGATTGGCGCCACCAGGTCGATGGCACGTGCGGTGAGATCTTCCGTGCTGCCGTTGCCACGCTGCAGCTTCAGCCTCGCAGTGGGATGGAACGGCGTCAGGTTCTCGAACAACACCTTGTTGCGCGAACTGTTCGGGCTGTCGAAATTGATCTCGCCGACCTTCAGCAGCGCGAAATAGCGCTCGCCGTCCTTGGGGGGACGGATCAGGCCGGAGATCGAATCACCGGTGCGCAGGTTGAAGCGGCGCACCTGGTTCGGCGAGATATAGATATCGTCGGGACCGGCGAGGTACGACGAGTCGGCCGAACGCAGGAAGCCGAAGCCGTCCTGCAGGATTTCGATCACGCCTTCGCCGTAGATGGGCTCGCCGTTGCGGGCGTGCGCCTTCAGGATCGAGAAGATGATGTCCTGCTTGCGCGACCGGGCGAGGCTTTCCAGCCCCATGGTCTCAGCGACCTTCACCAGCTGGTTGATGGGCTTGGAACGCAGCTCGTTCAGGCTCATCGACTGGCGTGCCTGGGCCAGTTCTTCCGGACTGCTGATCTCGCCGTCGAGCGTCGGGTCAAACGGTTCGGGATCGTAGATTTCGTCGTGACGCCCTACGTTGCCGTTGGCATTGCCGCTGGGTCCGCCGCCGCCACCACGGTTGCCATCGCGATGGCGTCCACCGCCACCACCGCCGCCGCCACCACCTTTACCCTGCCGGCGTCCACCACCGCCGCCACCACCACCACTTGGTCCGCCTAGGTAGCCCCTCACGGATTGGTGCTCACGGAGGCGCCGGGTTTGGACAGATTGCTGTCCAGGAAGGCGCAGAGCTGTGACTTGGACAGGGCGCCAACTTTCTGCGCCTCGACCTTGCCGTTCTTGAACAGGATCAACGTGGGGATGCCACGGATACCGAAACGCGGCGGGGTCTGGGGGTTTTCGTCGATATTGATCTTGGCGATCTTCACGCGGCCTTTGTATTCATTGGCGGCCTCTTCGAGGATGGGGCCGATCATCTTGCAGGGCCCACACCATTCCGCCCAGAAATCGAGCAATACGGGTTCGGCGGATTTCAGCACGTCGTTTTCGAAAGTGGCGTCTGAGGTATGGACAATCAGTGGACTGCTCACTGGTAAAGCCTCCAATAGCGGTTAGACCTTGGTTCTGTGCCGGCTCGGGTAAGACTCAAGATTCGGTTTTTGTATCGATTTGGCGCCGGATGCGCTGGCCCGGGAGAGAATTCCCGCGCCATGGATTCGGTGAAGCGTTTAGACTAGGTGGTTAAGGGAAAGCGTCCAGGGCGACAGATAAGTCGCCGTGTCTAGGGCGCTTTTGTAGCCGGTCCTTGCCCGATTTGCAAGAGTTCCGGTGCGACCTGCGAAACAGGTCGAATAACGAAGCAGGTATGATAACAAAGCTCTGGAACAGGTTCTTTGGCTCTGCAGCGAAGGCTGCGGACTCCCCCCTCCCACCGGTCGCGGCTGAGCCCGAAGTGCCCGCCGATGTGCCTGCCGACGCGCCTCCCGTGGCGGTGGCGGCGACGCGCAACAAGACCGCCGTGGCGCCGGACGGGCCCCCTTTCAGCACCTTTGATCTGGCACCCGGCCTGGCCCGCGGCATCAGCGAGGCAGGGTTCCAGTTCACCACGCCGATCCAGGCGCAGACGCTGCCACTGGCGCTGGCAGGCCGGGACGTTGCCGGCCAGGCCCAGACCGGCACGGGCAAGACCGCCGCGTTTCTGGTGTCGATGTTCAACACCCTGCTCACCCGCCTGCCGCGTGACGAGCGGCCGAAGAATTCAATGCGCGGCATCATCATCGCGCCCACGCGCGAGCTGGCCGTGCAGATCCACAATGATGCCATCGCGCTGGCGAAATACACGGGCCTGAAGCTCGCCTGCGTATTCGGCGGCGTGGACTACGACAAGCAGCGCCGGCAGTTTGAAGATGGCGCCGATGTACTGATCGGCACGCCTGGCCGCATCATCGATTTCTACAAGCAGGGCGTGTTCGACCTGAAGCACATCCAGGTCTGCGTGCTCGACGAGGCAGATCGCATGTTCGATCTGGGCTTCATCGCGGATATCCGCTATATGCTGCGCAAGATGCCGGAACCGGCGGAGCGCCAGTCGATGCTGTTCTCGGCCACGTTGTCGCAGCGCGTGCTGGAACTGGCCTACGAGCACATGAACAATCCGGAGACCGTGCGCATCGAGCCCGATCGCATCACGGCCGACCGGGTACGCCAGCTCATCTACTTCCCGGCGATGGAAGAGAAGATCCCGCTGCTGATCGGACTGCTGCGCACCGCCGCCGCCGAACGCACCATGGTGTTCGTCAACACGCGCCGCCAGGCCGATCGGCTCGAAGAGGTGCTGCGGGCAAACAACATCAACGCGCAGGCGATATCCGGGGACGTGCCTCAGAACAAGCGGCTGCGCTACCTGAAGGAATTCCACAGCGGTGAGCTCGCGGTGCTGATCGCCACCGACGTGGCGTCACGCGGACTGCATGTTCCCGATGTCAGCCATGTCTTCAACTTCGACCTGCCGCAGGACCATGCGGACTACGTGCACCGCATTGGCCGCACTGCGCGTGCGGGCACCGAGGGCGATGCCATCAGTTTCGGCTGCGAGGATTACGCCATCTGCCTGCCCGAGATCGAGAATTACATCGGGCACAAGATTCCGGTCGCCAACGTTACGAAAGACCTGCTGGCAACGGGTGTCACGTTTCCGCGGCACAAGCCGCGTGAAGACGCGCCGCCGCGGCGCAGCGGTGGTGGTGGTGGTGGTGGTGGTGGACAGCGTTCCGGCGCCGGTGGTGGACGTCCTGGCGGCGGCGGCGGCCCGCGGCGTGGCGCTCCGCCACGCGGACGCCGCTGACGCGCTAACGGATCTGCGTTACTGCGCGTACGTGCAGCATGTCGGCGGGCGGCACGCGCGGGGGCCGGCTTGAATCAGGGTCCGTCACCGCGATCACGCACTCGATGCCCGACCGCAGCGCCGCGGTCAGCACCCGCGGATTGTCATCGATGAATGCGGCGCGCGCGGGGTCGTAGCCCACTGCGTTGCGAAAGCGCAGCCAGAACTCCGCGAATTCCTTGGGCGCGCCAAAGTCGTGCGAACTGTGCATGACATCGAGGAACGGCCGGATGCCGGCCTTTTCATCCTTGATGCGCAGAGTTTCCGGATGCGAATTGGTGGCGAGCACCAGGCGCCGTCCGGCCCTGCGCTGCAGCTGCAGGAAATCCTGGGCGCCCGGCAGCCATGCAATGCGCTCATCGTGCCTGGTCTTGATCACGGACAGATCCAGATCGAGCATTCGTGACCAGTAGTCCAGGCAGTACCAGTTCAGGGTGCCTTCGGCAGCACGCATCCGCGGCCTGATTTCCTGCTCCAGCGCGTCGCTGGCCGACAGGCCGCGCGCAGCCCCGTAGTACTCAGGCACGACTTCGAGCCAGAAGTGGGTGTCGAAGGCCAGATCGAGCAACGTACCGTCCAGATCCAGCAGCAGCGTGTCGATGTGGTCTGGCAGGCGAACTTCATCGGTCATGGGGTCGTATGATACCCGCCGGATGTTCGACCTCATCGACCTGCATACACACAGCCATTATTCGGATGGCACGCTGCCACCTGCGGAACTCGTGGCACTGGCTGCCGCGCGACGCGTCCAGGTGCTGGCACTCACGGACCATGACACCACTGCGGGCCTGGCAGAGGCCGCCGCCGCGGCGCAGTCTGCGGGCATGCGGTTCATCACCGGGGTCGAGGTCACCGCCGGCTGGCGTGGTCAGGAACTGCACGTCGTGGGCCTCGGCATCGACGCCGCCAATCCGCAGTTGAGCAGCCACCTTGCCCATATCGTCCAGTTGCGTCGCAAGCGCGTGGCAACCATCGGCGAACGACTGCGCAGGAGCAACAGTTTCCGCGACGTGGACCCCACCGCCGCGGTACTGGCATCCGCTGCCGTGCCGACGCGCACGCATGTTGCACGGGCGATCATGGCACTGAACCTCGCGAAGTCGACGCAGGATGCCTTCGATCGCTGGCTGGGTCGCGGCTGCAAAGGCTACGTGCCGCAGGAGTGGCCCGAACTGGCCTCTGCGGTCGCTGCCATCACTACTGCCGGCGGGCATGCGGTGCTCGCTCACCCGCATCGCTACAAGCTCTCCGCCGGTGCGCTGGACAACCTGTGCACCGAGTTCAGGGACTGCGGCGGCAGTGCGCTGGAAGTCAGCCTGCCAGCCACGTCGCCCAACGATGCCCACCGCCTGGCAAGACTGGCGCGTCATCATGGGCTGGCAGGATCGGCGGGTTCGGATTTCCATGAACCGGGGCTGGCATGGCGCCCACTGGGCCGCTTCGCTAAGCTACCCGAAGGCGTCGAGCCGCTGCTGGCGCGGCTGTAAGCAAGGTATCCAGACGGCATGTCTGAAGACAACGAAGACAACGTCAATCGCGAGCTGTTTCGCAACATCGAGAAGTTGCGCCAGCTACGCATAGAGCATCGCGACCTCGACCAGGTCATCTCGCGGCTGGCCATGGACATCCGTACCGACGAAGTGCAGATGCGGCGCCTGAAGAAGCGCAAGCTGATGCTGAAAGACCAGATCGCCAAACTGACGAGCCAGGCCATTCCGGACCTCAATGCCTGAGAACGCCCTCAAACAGCTGTTCGACCGTGCCGCCACGCCATCGACGCTGACTGAATCACTGGTCATCCTGTTTGCCGTGCTGCTTGGTCTCGCGGCCGCCCATTTCGCGCGGCAGCGGTATGCGCGCACGCAGATGCCGGCCAGTCGCGGCTCTGCTGCCTACGTCACGGAAGCGGCACTGGCGGCAGTGCCTGCCGTGGTTGCGCTGGCCTTGCTGCTGATCGGGCGTGCCCTGGTCAGCCGCTCAAGTCTCGAGCCGCGCCTGCTGGACGTCGCCCTGCACCTGGCTGCGGGGCTGCTGGCGGTGCGCATCGGCGTGCACCTGCTCGCCCTCGGCATGGGCCCGCGCAGCTGGGTGGCGCGCGGTGAGCTGCGCTACACCATCATCCTCTGGCTGCTGCTGGCGTTCACGCTGCTGGGATGGTTCGATTTCATCGAGTCGACGCTCGACGGCATCGACCTGGCGCCAGGCAAGGCGACCTTCACCATCTGGTCGCTGCTCAAGGGTGTCGTCGTGGTCACGCTGTTCCTGGTCGCGGCCAGCCTGGCGTCGCGCACCATCGAGTCGCGGGTCATGAAGATGCAGAGCATTGCGCTGTCCACGCGCATCGGCATCAGCAAGTTCACCTACTTCTTCCTGCTGGGCCTGAGCGTTTTGCTGGGCATCAACGCGGCCGGCGTCGACCTGACGGCGCTCACGGTACTGACCGGCGCAGTGGGGCTGGGCCTCGGCTTCGGACTGCAGGCCATCGCCAGCAACTTCGTCAGCGGCTTCGTGCTGCTGATGGACAAATCCATCAAGCCAGGCGATGTCATCAGCTTCACCGGCATGACCGGCACCAGCACCGAGAATTTCGGCTGGGTGCAGGAACTGCGTGGCCGCTATGTGGTGGTGCGTGACCGCGACGGCGTGGAAACGCTGGTGCCAAACCAGAACCTGATCACCAATCCGGTGATCAACTGGAGCTACTCCGATCCGAAGGTGCGGCTGAAGCTCCCGGTGCGCATCAGCTACCAGGACGATCCGGAACTCGCGCTGCAGGTGCTGATCGAGGCAGCGCATTGCAGTCCGCGCGTGCTGCGCGATCCGGGGCCGGTATCGCGGCTGATGCATTTCAGCGATTCGGGCATCGATCTGGAGCTGCGCTTCTGGATCTCCGACCCGCAGGCGGGTGTGAACAACGTGCGCTCCGATGTGAACCGCTCGATCTGGCGCGCCTTCAAGGAACACGGCATCACCATCCCCGTCGCGCAGCACGACCTGCGCATGGTGACGGCGCGCGGCGGTGGGCGGTGAGCACACCCGTCGACAGCGACGACGTGGAAATCATCTTCATCCGCTCTGCCGGCCCCGGCGGCCAGAACGTCAACAAGGTGGCAACCGCCGCGCAACTGCGCTTCAGCATCGCCCGCTATCGTGGCCTGGATGCCGCAGCCAAGGAGCGCTTGCGCACGCTTGGCGGCCGGCGCGTGACCGATACCGACGACATCCTGATCGTGGCGCGCAGCCATCGTACGCAGGAAGGAAATCGCCGCGATGCGCTTGCACGCCTGAATGAACTGATCGACGCCGCGCGACTTGTGCCGAAGCCACGGCGCGCCACGAAACCGACGCGTGCATCGAAAGAGCGGCGCCTCACGACCAAGGTGCGCGCCGGCCGCACCAAGCAGATGCGCGGCCGGCCCCGTGGCGAAGACTGATATCGACTGTGACCTGCTGATCATTGGCGGCGGCATCAACGGCGCGGGAAAAGCCCGTGATGCAGCCGGCCGCGGACTGCATGTGTGCCTGGTTGAACAGGACGACCTCGCTGGACACACCTCGTCTGCGAGCACGAAGCTCATCCACGGGGGCCTGCGCTACCTGGAGCAGGGCGAGCTGCGCCTGGTGCGCGAGGCCCTGGCCGAACGTGAGCGCCTGCTGGCCATCGCGCCACACATCATCAAGCCCATGCGCTTCGTGCTGCCTTATGTCGATGGGCTGCGGCCACGCTGGCTGCTGCGGCTCGGGCTGTTCGTGTATGACCATGCGGGGGGCCGCGACAAGCTGGCTGCCTCGACCAGCACGCGTCTCTCCGGCACGTCGCTCGGTGAGCCACTGAAGCCGGAACTGACTGACGGCTTTGAATACTCCGACTGCTGGGTCGAAGACAGCCGCCTGGTGGTCCTGAATGCGCTGGACGCCGCGGAACGCGGCGCACGCATCCTGACGCGCACCAGGGTCACGCGCGCGCATAGCAGCGACGGCATGTGGACCGTCACCTGCCAGCAGCAGGATGGCGGTTCACTCGCTGTGCGCGCGCGGGCACTGGTCAACGCCACCGGCGCCTGGGTCAACGAGCTCCTGACCGTCATGCAGATCACACCGCGGCAGCACCTGCGTCTGGTGCAGGGCAGTCACGTGGTGCTGCGGCGGCAGTTCGAGGGCAATCATGCCTACCTGCTGCAGAGCCCCGACCGGCGCGTGGTGTTCGCGATTCCTTTCGAAGAGCAGTACACACTGGTGGGCACGACCGACCTGCCCTTCACCGGTGACCCGTCACGGGTGGTCATCGCTGAGGCGGAACAGCAATACCTGCTTGAATGCGTCAACCGTTTCTTCAAGCGCAGCGTGACGGCCGCTGACATCGTGAGCACCTATTCCGGTGTGCGGCCACTGTTTGATGACGGCAGTGGCGGTGCCGCGCAGCAGGTGTCGCGGGACTACCACCTGGAGCTGCAGCAGGGCGCAGGTGCCGCGCCGGTGCTCACCGTGTACGGCGGCAAGATCACCACCTATCGCCGCCTGGCAGAGGCAGCGCTGGCGTTGCTGCTGCCGACGCTCGGTGAGGCTGAAGACAGTCGCTGGACGGAAAGCGAAGCCTTGCCCGGAGGAGACCTGCCAGATCGCGATCTGCCGCGTTTCACCGCGCATTCGATGCAGCGCTGGCCTGGACTGCCACCCGCCCTGGTCACCAGACTGGCGCGGCTGTATGGCACCCGCATGGCGCAGATCGTCGGGGGCGCACAGCGGCTGGAAGATCTGGGCATGAACTATGGCAACGACCTCACGCACGCCGAAGTGCGCTATCTGGTGGCGACGGAATGGGCACGCAGCGCCGCAGACATCCTGTGGCGCCGGACACGACTCGGCCTGACGGCTACGGACTCAGCCGTGCACCAGCTGCAGGATGCTGTGGCGCAGCTGCTCCGATAGCACCAGCTGCGCATCGTCGGCGATGCG
>JBDSGY010000403.1:0-3307 GCA_039918755.1 Steroidobacteraceae bacterium | reverse complement strand
TCGAATCGCTCGAGGTGCGTTAGCATGAATGCGCTGCAGAAGAACATACGGGGCGGCGTGCTGGCCTTGCTGGCCTGCGCCGCCTGGAATCAGGGTGCGTCGGCCGCCGAGTCCGTGCGACCGAATCTCTCCGGCTTCTGGATGCTGGCGTCCGGCAAGCCTGTGGAAGATCCGGCGTTGAAGGCAAAGATCTCGCCGAATGCGGCGATCCTGGCTGACACCGGCGCGGCAGAATTCCCCATCATGGAATTCGGCGGGCTCAAGCTGACGCCTGCTGCCATGGCCGCGGCCAAGGCATGGGACAGCAAGCAGGACATGTCGGTGTCCAACGCCTGTCGCATACCCTCCATCATCTATGCCATGCAGGGGCCGTTTCCCATCGAGATCTTCCAGGGCACGGAGATGACCGTCATCCGGCTGGAATACTTCGACATGGCGCGTGTCATCTTCACGGACGGCCGCAAACACCAGGCTGAAGGTGGGCCCATGACCAAGACCGGTGATTCCATCGGTCACTGGGAAGGCGACACGCTCGTGGTCGACACGATTCATCTTAAAGAAGCGACGCTCACGAACAATGGCCTGGAGCACAGCGACAAGGTGCATGTCGTCGAAAGGTTCAAGTTGTCGGCCGATGGCAAGAAACTCCTGGCGACGCAGGAATTCGACGATCCGGAAATGCTGTTGAACAAGGGTGTGCGCTTCATCACCTGGAACCGGGTGGAAGGCGATCATGTCCACGCGTATGACTGCGACCCTTCGTTCGCGGAGAACTACGCGAAGTAGTCCCCGCGCGGCGCAACCCTGCCTTCAGCGGCAGGAAAAGCTGCGCTGGTCCTTGACGTCGCCACTGTCGTAACGCGCCACCTTGGGGTAAGGGCACAGCGGGCGGGTCACACCCGGCAGTGCGCGCCCTGAAGCCACTACACGGTCCGGTGCCTGGCCTTTTTCCACCCAGCCCTGGATTGCCGACAGCATGTCGAACTGATCGGTGGATTGCCCGCCCCCGCAATGTGTCATGCCGGGGATCAGGTACAACCGCGCGTAGTCCTGCGGGCCAGCGTCCGTGCGCGGAGTAATGCGGTCGTACCAGGCGGTCAGCGACCCTGTCGCCATCGCCTGGTCGGAGAGGCCGTGGTAGACAATCAACTTGCTGCCGCGCGCCGCGAAGGTGCTGAGCAGCGTGGAGACCGCGTCGGTGATCGACGCCGTTTCCTCCGTTCGAACCATATCGCGATCGAAGTCGAACTTGCGCGGGTCCAGCGTCGCGTCTGCCGGCGTGAGCGAGAATTCGCGCAACGTGTCGCGTCCGAGCGTGGCATTGGCAGGCTCGCTCGTGGGGGTGCCCAGATGCATGGACCGCCACGCTGGCGATGCGATCCCCGTGTCATAGGGATAAGTGCCGTACAGCGAATCACCGCGTGAATTGCGCGCACCGCCAAAGACGTCGCGCAAGCCGGCCGCCTGTGCCGTAGTAAGGCATTGCTCGGCGTCAGGTGCATCGGCGACGCCGCATACCTGGCTGCGTGGATCGAACCTGCAGGCCTGGAAGTCGTTGATCATGCCGTCGCGCAATCCGTCGAGCGCATCGCATTGCTGCAACACGGCCTTGGAAAGTCCCTTGAGCTGCGCATCGGTGAACGCCTGGTGCATCAACGGCTTGCCCGCTGCGTCCTTTGGCGCAATGCGCGTGATGGTCTGCAGACTCCACACCTGGTTGGCGGCAATGCGGGTCAGGTTGTATGACGGATTGCCCGCCACGATGCCGTCGAATTCGAGCGGCAGCCGCTGCGCGGCCATCATCGCCTCACGACCGCCTGTGGAGCATCCCATGAAGTACGAGTATTCGGGCTTGCTGCCGTAGTAACGCTGCAGCAGTCCCTTCGCTTCGCGGCTGGTGCGGGCGACGGCCTGATAGCCGAAGTCGAGCTTGGCCTGCTGATCCACGCCGAAGCGGGCGTCGATGGAACTGCGGCCACGATGGCCGCTATCGGTTGATACCACGGCGAAGCCACGAGCCAGCCCGGAGGTGAATCCCGACACATTGCCGATCGCAGGCAACAGCACTCCATCGAGCCCACCGCCACCCTGGAACAGCAGCCGGCGGTTCCAGTTGGCCGGCAAGCGCATTTCGATGCTGGTGCCGTAGAGCATGCCTTCGAGGCCGGATGGGCGCGAGTCGAGCGTGGCGCGAAACAGGCAATGTGCCGGCACTTCTGCGGTGGCCCCGCCAGGGCCGGCAGGCACGCGCGCAGCCTCCATCCATTCGGCGCTGTCCACGCGATAACCCGGCGCAGCAAGCGCCTTCAGCGCGGTGCAGTTGGCATGGTCAGGCGCCGCGCCGGCCATCGCTGGGGCGGTGGTGAAGAGACCTGCGGCGGCGCAGGCAGTGAGAAGGCGCCGCGAGCGGAGAATCAGGATGGTGATCGACTGCACGGTATCCCCCGCGTTTGATAGTTGTGCACACGATTGTAAACCCTATTGCAAAACCAGCGCAGCTGGGGATACTGAAACGGATCAACAACAAGCAACTCGCGGGGCAGCCTCATGTCGGAATCCAAGATGTCGATTCGGTGCGGTCGCGCCGCGGGCCTGATCGCAGCGTTGCTGGTTACGGTGTCAGCCATTGCGCAGCAGCCCGCGCCTGCGCCGCTTGGTGCACAGCCGCCGGCGGCCACCTTCCCCCGCATCGAGTTCGCCTTCGAGTTCCGCGTCACCTTGGCACCTGCGGTGGTGCTGGGCGAAACCGCACTGGGCCGACGGCAATACATCCCCATCACCGGCGGCAGGATTGCCGGCCCGAAGTTCACCGGCGAAGTCATTCCGGGTGGATGGGATTTTCAGCTCGGTTTGCCAGGTGGCTGCGGCACACTGACCGCGGACTACTTCGTGCGCGCGACTGACGGGACCGTCATTCATGTCCTCAATGAAGCGTTCAATTGCGGCGCGGGTGCGCCGGGTGGAGAGCGCAGCTTCTTCCGGCCGCGGTTCGAAGCCCCCAAGGGTCCGCATGAATGGCTGACACGGGCGACGTTTGTCGCCACGCTGGAACTGGATAGGCCCGATGGGCCGCCGCCGGCCGGTGCGCCGCCGCCGCTCGGGGCCATCCGCATCAAGTTTTATCAGGTCAAGTGACGCATACGATTCGTTCGTTGCGCGAGGCCGCAGCGATACAGCGATGCCGATGCACTCGCACTGGGCGGTCGAAGCGCGTAACGGCCTCGTCTGCGTGCAGCCCGGGCTGCAGTGCAGTTAACATCCGTGCAACCTGAACGCCGGACGTTTCAGACATCGGCAGCCAACGGAG
>JBDSGY010000402.1:0-3298 GCA_039918755.1 Steroidobacteraceae bacterium | reverse complement strand
TCTTCAGATAGCCACCGAGCGACAGCATCGCGACATCCGTGGCGAAGGCAAATGAAGCGGAGAAGCGTTCGATGTGCTGGTAGTAACGTCGGATGGCGCCTTCGCCTGGCGCGCTTTCGAAACGCGCGAAGGTCACCGCCATGACCAGCGACCGCACGGCATTGGAGATCGTGAAGCCGATATGTCCGAACAGCGCCTGGTCGAAGTCATCGATGCTGCGCGCCCCATCGGGGCTGCGTGCCGCCTGCATCTCGCGCAGCACGAACGGATGGCAGCGGATGGCGCCCTGGCCGAAGATGATCAGGTTGCGCGTCAGGATGTTCGCGCCTTCCACGGTGATGCCGATGGGGGCCGCCTGCCAGCCACGCGCCAGGTAATTGCGGGGCCCGAGCATCACGCCTTTGCCGCCATGCACATCCATCGCATCGGCCGCGACCATGCGGCCCATTTCGGTGATATGCATCTTCAGGATCGCCGCAGGCACGGCGGGCTTCTCCCCTCCGTCGATGGCACCGGTGGTGACCGAGCGCGTGGCATCCATGATGTAGGTGGTGCCGAGGATGCGCGCGATCACCTGCTCCACGCCTTCGAACTTGCCCACCGCGAGGCCGAACTGCTTGCGGATGCGGGCATACGCACCGGTGGTCCAGGTGGCCGTGAGCGCGCCACCGGTGGCACTGGCCGGCAGCGAGATGCAGCGGCCCACGGAGAGCTGCTCGATCAGCATGCGCCAGCCTTTGCCCGCCATCTTCGTGCCGCCGATGATGAAGTCCACCGGCACGAAGACATCCGCGCCCTGGATCGGGCCGTTCTGGAATGGAATGTTCAGCGGAAAGTGGCGCCGGCCGATGGTGATGCCCGGTGTGTCGCGCGGAATCAGCGCGCAGGTGATGCCGATGTCTTCCTTGCTGCCGAGCAGCTGTTCCGGATCGAACAGGCGGAACGCGAGCCCGATGACGGTGGCGATCGGAGCGAGCGTGATGTAGCGCTTGGAAAAGTTGAGGCGGATGCCGATGACTTCGCGCCCTTCGTACACGCCGCGACACACGATGCCGGTATCGGTGATCGACGCGGCGTCGGAACCCGCCACCGGACTGGTGAGGCCGAAGCAGGGAATATCCTCACCACGCGCCAGCCGGGGCAGATAGTGGTTCTTCTGCTCGTCGGTGCCGTAGTGCACCAGCAGTTCACCGGGTCCAAGCGAATTCGGCACGGCCACCGTCGAGCCCAGCACGATGCTGCGGCTGCAGAGCTTGGTCAGCACCGAGGACTGCGCGTAGCGGCCGAGGTCGAGCCCGCCATACTGCTTCGGGATGATCATCGCGAAGAAGCCTTTCTTCTTGATGAACTCCCACGCCTCGGGCGGCAGGTCCGCGCGGCGGTGCGTGACATCGAAGTCGTCGACCATCGCGCACAGCTCTTCGACGGGGCCATCGAGGAAGGCCTGCTCTTCCGCAGTGAGCTGCGCGGGGCGCGTGTCGAGCAGCTTGCGCCAGTCCGGCTTGCCCGTGAACAGTTCGCCATCCCACCATACCGAGCCGGCTTCGAGCGCTTCGCGCTCGGTGGCAGACATGGTGGGCAGCATGCGCAGATAGGCTTTCAGGAAGGGTCGCGAGATCAGCGCCTTGCGCAGCGGCCGGACGTTGAACAGCCACATCAGCACCAGCATCAGCAGCAGCAGGCCCTTCCAGAGGCCGGCCGGGTCGCCGTACCAGGAATAGACGGCGAACAGCACCGTGAACACGACGGAGAAGGCCAGCAGCGGCAGTCGCTTGTAGGCCAGCACGAGCACCGCGATCACGAACAGCAGCGTGATCAGCGCGCCGATCTGTGTCACCGCGAATATCGCGGCCGTGGCAGCAAGTATGAGCAGGGTCGCGAGCAGCATGAACAGACTATAGCGCCCCCGAAAGCTCAGGTACCGCAGAAGGTCGCGAGCACGCGCTGGTCATCGCGTGGTGGATGCATCCAGGACGCGTGCTCCGGATGGTCTTCGAAAGGCCGCTGGATGACGGCCAGCAGGTCGAGGAACAGCGCGGTGTCGCCGCGGTCACTGGCGGCGTTCAGCGCCGCTTCCACTACGTGGTTGCGGGGAATGAAGACGGGGTTGGTCCGGCGCATCGCCGCGTGGCGTTCGGCCGCTGGCAGCGGTTCCGCGTGCAGCCGCTCGCGCCAGTCGCGCAGCCAGTCGTCCAGTGGCAGCGGGTCGGGAAACAGCGCCCGCAACTCGCTTTCGTGTTCCGCACCCAGCGCAGCTGCCGCCAGATGATGGAATGTCAGCGTGAAATCGGCCTTTGCCAGCTGCATCAGGGTCAGCAGCCGACCCAGCAGCGCTGCATTGGATTCGCGGATGGTGCCGAAGCCCAGCTTGGCGCGCATCCGGTCCTGGTACTGCGCCTCGAACTCCGCGCTGAAGCCGTTGACGATGGCGGTGGCCTTGCGCACCGCTGCGTCCGCTTCGGCGTCGATCAGTGGCAGCAGGGTTTCCGCGAAGCGCGCCAGATTCCATTGCGCCATCGACGGCTGGTTGCTGTAGGCGTAGCGGCCGCGATGGTCGATGGAACTGAATGCCGTCTGCGGATCGTACTGGTCCATGAACGCACACGGACCATAGTCGATAGTCTCACCGGACAGCGCCATGTTGTCGGTGTTCATCACGCCATGGATGAAGCCCACCGAGAGCCATTGCGCCAGCAACGATGCCTGGCGGTCGGCGACATGCTTCAGGAAGGCCAGTGCCGGGTTGTCGGCAGTGGCGAGGGCTGGCGCATGTCGGTCGATTGCGTAGCCCAGCAGCGTGCGCAGTGCGGCTTCATCGCCGCGCATCGCGAAATACTGGAAGGTGCCGACGCGCAGGTGGCTGGCCGCCACGCGGGTGAGCACTGCGCCGGGCAGCAGGTCGTCGCGGCGCACGGGTTCGCCCGTGGCGATCACGGCCAGCGAACGCGTGGTTGGAATCCCCAGTGCGTGCATGGCCTCGCTGATGAGGTACTCGCGCAGCATCGGACCGACCGCAGCGCGGCCATCGCCGGCGCGGGAAAAAGGCGTGCGGCCCGCGCCCTTGAGTTGCACGTCGTAAAGCTGTCCGTCCCTGCCACGGCGCTCACCCAGCAGGATGGCGCGCCCATCGCCGAGCTGCGGCACGAAATGCGCGAACTGGTGGCCCGCATAGGCCATGGCGATGGGCTGCGCGTCATCCGGCAGTACATTGCCCGACAGCAGCTGCGCCGCCTGGTCCGCGAGCGCGGAATCCAGGTTCAGGAAACTGGCCAGCGGCTGGTTGTAGACGAGCAGCTGC
>JBDSGY010000401.1:0-6417 GCA_039918755.1 Steroidobacteraceae bacterium | reverse complement strand
CTGCAGAGGAAACTTCAATGACATGCTCGCCGGTGCGCAGGTTCACGCGCAGGCGAACGCCCGCCTCGGCCTGGCACCAGCCCATGTCCAGTACGTCCGCGTCCGACGGCCGCAGCGTGAACTCTCCCTGGAATGCCGGGTGTGTATTGCGCAGCCGGATCAGTTCGAGCAGATCGCACACGACGGGACGTGTCAGGGCCTCGGCAATCTCGCCGCGTGTGTAGTGATGCCGGTTGATGTCGCGCCCTACCTGCGTCCTGGCCAGCAATGCCATGTCATTGCCGCCTGCCAGCAGGCCGACGTAGTAGACCTGCGGTATGCCGGGAAGAAAGAACTGGATCGCACGGCACAGCAGATAGCGCAGATCATCGCGGCCGATCGCATCGTAGAAAGTGCAGTTCACCTGGTAAAGATCGAGATTCGAAGCCGCAGCGCCGGTGGCGCGCAGGCTCTCGCCGCGACTGTTGGCGTGGATCTGCTGCACCAGGCGCTCGATGCCCTCGTCGGCCACAAGTCCTTTGCGCGTGTCCGGATCATGGCTGTCGGCGCCGATGTCGATGACACCGATGCCATCGTGGGTGTCGAGCACGGTGAGCGAATTGGTGGGCCGGATGGCAATCCAGTGCTTCAGATGGGCGGCTGTGCCTGCCAAAAAGGCATGCAGCACCAGTGGTGGCAAAGCAAAGTCGTAGACCCAATCCACCTGGCGTGCGATCTCTATCTGCAGCCCGTGGTGGGAGTGAATCTCCACCAGCACCTGCAGTCCCAGCGCGTGTGCGCGGGCGCTAAAGGCGCCGATGAACTGAAACGTCTCATCCATCATGAAGCAGCTGCCGCCGGCGCGCTTTACGGCATAGCCCACGGCGTCGAGGCGGATCAGCCGCACGCCATTGCGCGACAGGATGGCAAGGATGTCCTCGAGATGGCGCATGCCTGCTGGATGCGCGACATTGATGTCGATCTGCTCGGCGGTGAACGTGGTCCACAGGATGCGGCGTCCGCCATCAGCGAGCGTCATGGGGGTGAACGGCAGGCCGGGGCGCGGTCGGTAGATCGCCAGCAGTTCCTGCTCCGTGGCGCCGTGGGGGAACACGCTCCCGAGGGTCAGGAACATACCCGCATATTCACTGTGTTCGCCGTGTGCCGAATAATCCAGGAATTGCGGCGAATGGCTGGAGACGTGATTGACGATCACGTCCGCCATCACATCCACGTCCTGCGCCAGTGCCTGCACGTCTTCCCAGCTGCCAAGACGCTCGTCCACCTGCGTATGGTCGATGGGATCGAACCCCGCGTCGGCGCCATCGATGGGATGGAAGAAGGGCAACAGGTGCACGCCGCCGAACAATCCTTCGAAGGGGCCGCAAAGCAGATGCCGCAACCCGCGCAGCGTCCCGCCCAGCCGGTCTGCGTAGCAGATGAGCTGCACCGCGTTTCTTATCGTCACGGGTGGCTCGCTGATCGAAGACGGAAGCGCATCAGGGCGTGACCGCCGGTCCGGCAGCCTGCGCATCAGCCTGCTGCAGCCTGGGACGCGACGGATCACGCAGCCAGTTCACCAGCAAACCGAGCAACAGCAGCAGTGCGAAGACGGTGGCGAGCACGAAGCCGGCACGCGCGTCGTGCCACGCATCGCTGACGGCCGCCATGGCCAGCGGGCCCGCTGCGGCCGCGGCCGCCGTGAAGAACAGGATCACGCCGGCGGCAGCGCCATGCCTGCGCTTGGGAAAGCAGCTGATGGCCTTGGAGTTGAGCGTGGGATAGACGATAGACATGAAGAGTCCAGTCAGCGGCAGCAGGAACACACCGACCGCAAGACCACCCACCAGTGCGCCCAGGAAACACGCAAAAATCAGGGCGCCCAGTACCACCAGCGCGGTGGTCCAGCGCACATGATCGAGCAGCCACGCGCCAAGGAAGCGACCCACTGCGCGCAGCACGAAGAAGAACGTCAATGCCCACGCCGGCAGCCAGACGATGGGCCCCACATAGCCCGTCAGGTAAGTCGGCATCCACACATAGATGGCCACTTCCACCGCAACGTACAGCGCGACCAGCAGCGAGAAACCCAGCGCGAGCGGATCGCGCAGCACTTGCAGCATCTGGACCAGACTGGCGCGCTCTACCGTCGCGCGTGGCGCCGGCGCACGCACGACGCTTGCCATGCAGACCAGTCCGAGGCAGATCACTGCAGCGACGACGTACAGCCATTTCCACGACATCCCGGCACCGATGAGCACGGTGACGATCGCAGGTCCCGCGATGGCACCCACTGCGAAAAAGCCTTCCACGGTGTTCATGAACCGCGTGTGGCCACGCGATGAGGTGGTGACATCGCCAATCAATGCCAGGGCCGCGGTCTTGAACACGCTGATGCCAAGGCCGGAGGCCGCAAGCAATGCGACCAGCACCGGAAAGCTGGCAAAGGTGGCAACCAGAAGGGAGCTGACGCCATACAGCGCAAGCCCGAGGATGATCGTGCGCTGGCGTCCTATCCGGTCAGCAAGGAAGCCCAGCAGCAATGCGCCGCACGCAATGCCGATCATGGTGGCGTACTGGAAGGCGCCGGCGGCCGTCATGCTCAGGCCGTACTCGCTGATGATGCGGGGAATCACGCTGCCCACGGCATCCGTGGTCATCGCAAAAGTGAAGAACATCAGGCAGGTGAGCCAGCGGACGAGTTGTGCACTGTCCGGTCGCGTAGCTTCTGGCATCGCTGTTCCCACCCTGGTTGTCGTTGTTGCCGGCGGGGATATTGCCGTGTACTGGCGGGTCATGGCAATCGTTTGCAGGAATCGCTAGGCTGCCGCCGTGGATGTCGCAAACAACACACCGCCCCTGCTTGCCGCCGTGGAAGGTGGGGGCACCAAATTTGTCTGCGCCGTCGGTCGCAGTCCGACGCATGTGCTGGATCGCATCACCATTCCCACCACCGATCCGGCCACCACCCTGAGGGGCTGTGTCGAATTCTTCCTGCGCATGGCAGACCAGCATGGCCGCATCATGGCTTTGGGAATCGCGTGCTTTGGGCCGTTGCAGTTGCGCAAGGACGCGCCGGATCATGGCTGCCTGCAACGGACGCCCAAACCAGGGTGGTCCGGCGCGAATGTCGTAGCCCCGCTGCGTGAAGCCCTGCAGGCTGCGGTGACGCTCGATACTGACGTCGGCGCCGCAGCTCTGGCCGAGTGGCGCCTGGGTGCCGGCCGCGGGCTGGGGTCGCTCGCTTATGTCACGGTAGGCACCGGCATTGGCGGCGCGGTCGTACCAGCGCTGCAGGCGCAGCAGCGCCTCATGCATGCCGAAATGGGGCACCTGCTGCCACGCCGTCATCCGCTGGACACTGGATTTGCCGGCGTCTGTCCGTTCCACGGCGATTGTCTGGAGGGCCTGGCGAGTGGCCCGGCTGTTCGTGCACGCTGGGGCTGCGATCTGTCCGCATTGCCTGCGGATCACGCTGGCAGGTCAATCATCGCTTTCTACCTTGGACAATTGGTCGCGAGCCTTGCCCTGGTGCAGTCGGTGCAGCGGATTGTCTTCGGCGGCGGAGTCATGAGCGACAATTCCCTGCTGCCACTGGTACGCCAGGCCGCCACTGGCGTTCTCGGGGGCTATCTGCAACCGCTGCGTGAAGCCGCAACCATGGACGACTACGTGACCAGCACGATGCTTGGCCAGGAATCGGCCATCACCGGCGGCCTGTTGATGGCCCAGGACTGGCTGACCGATTCGATCCGTCCCGCGCCCGCTGGCCGCACTCAAGGAGCTTGACCATGACGTCCATGCCTGCCCATTCAATCCTGCTGCGCACCGCTCTGGCCGCCCTGCTTGGACTCTGCAGCCTTGCAGCCAGCGGCATGGATGCCACGGAGGGCATGGTGGACGAACCCTGCCCGCCACCGCTGGCCATGCCACCGGAGGGCGCCAAACTGTTGTCGGAATTATTTTTCGAGCCGCACCCGCTGCAACCAGCGGAAATGGCGCGGCTGGGCCAGAACGAACAATTTGCCGCCTTTCAAAAGGAATCGCGCCGGCGCGGCGCGGCTGACTGGGCCGGCCTCTGCCGCTTTCATCACAGCAATGTGGCAATGATGAAAGCGGCCACCCGCACACGGGTAGTGTTCATGGGCGATTCCATCACGGAAAACTGGGGACTCGCGGACCCTGGCTTCTTTGCTGCGGGCGTGGTCAACCGCGGCATCAGTGCGCAGACTTCTGCGCAGATGCTGCTGCGATTCCGTGCCGATGTCATCGCGCTGCGTCCGGCCGCCGTGCACATCCTGGCCGGCACCAATGATGTGGCGGGCAATAATGGTCCCACCAGTCCGCAGGATTTCCAGAACAACATCCAGTCGATGGCCGAGCTGGCAAAGGCCAGTGGCATCCGAGTGATTCTCGGCAGCATTCCACCCGCTGCTGCCTTCAGCTGGCGTCCCGCCATGCGCCCGGTGCCACGCATCCGCGCACTGAATGACTGGATGCGCAAGTACGCCGCCAGCAATGGGCATGGCTACGTCGATTACTACGCTGCACTGGTGGGACCGGCGGGCGAGCTGCGGGCAAACCTCGCCAACGAAGGCGTGCATCCGAATCGTGACGGCTACGTCATCATGCGCCGGCTGGCCGAAGCCGCCATGGCGGCCCAGCCCACGCCCTGAATTCGCCTCAACCGGTGGTCTTGACGGTGCGGCTGCCGGCCGCGGCACTGGATTCACGCACGATCAACTCGGCGGGCATCGTCGCCGACGGCGTGTCTTCCCCGTTCAGGCGGCGGAACAGCGTGTCCACGAGCATGCGGGCGCCCCGCGCGATGTCCTGGCGCATGGTGGTGAGCGTAGGGTTGAAATGCGCAGCCATGGCGATGTCATCGAAGCCCACCACCGCGACATCGTGCGGGACGGTAAGGCCCGCGGCCGTTATGGCGCGGATGGCACTGAGCGCGATCACATCCGTGGCAGCAAACACCGCGTCAAACTCGGCACCGCCACCGATGTAGGCGCGCATCGCCTCATAGGCCGCTTCGGCCGTCAGGTGCGCCGGCACGATGCGCTCGCGCGCCGTTCCGGGTGGCCCATGCGCCAACGCATATTTGTAACCCTCGTGGCGCAGCTTTATTTCCGGGATGGACGCATCGCCGAGGAACAGGATGCGACGGCGCCCGGTGCGCAGCAGGTGTTCGACCACGACACGCCCGCCGCCCATGTTGTCCGTGCCCACGGCGCAGTACGACTGCTGCGCGAGGTGCCCACCCCATACCACCAGCGGCTGATAGTTGACCGCTGCAGCCTCGATGGCCGCGTGTTCGGTGCTCTGTCCGAC
The DNA here is from genome assembly GCA_039918755.1 of Steroidobacteraceae bacterium. Classification (GTDB taxonomy): domain Bacteria; phylum Pseudomonadota; class Gammaproteobacteria; order Steroidobacterales; family Steroidobacteraceae; genus ZC4RG30. The sequence goes on along the minus strand of JBDSGY010000401.1, from coordinate 1,101 downwards.
GACGATGATGCCGTCGGAGCGCTGCGACCCGATGAGCTGCGGCAGCCAGTCGTCCATCGGCGGCAGGATCTTCTGCAGGAACATGCCGTAGCCACGCTGGGTGATTTCGTCCGCCAGGTGCCCGAGCATTTCCATGAAGAACGGGTCGGTCAGTGCCTGCCCGGCTTCGTGCCCCAGTGGAATTGCCACGCTGATGGTCTGGGTGCGTCGCCGACGCAGGTTGCTCGCTGACGAGTTGATGACATAGCCACGCTCGCGCGCAAGCTTCAGTATCTGCTCGCGCTTCTTCCTCGCTACCAGCGGGCTGCCGGCCAGCGCTCTCGATACGGTGGAGGAATGCACGCCCGCGAGGCGGGCGATATCAGCCATCTTTGCGGGAGCTGGACGACGGCGTTTGACCATCGCCCGATGATATCCGTGATCAGGACCGTGCGCGAAAGCCGGTATCAGCATGCGGATTTACAAATCCACATCGCGCCGTCGATACTCGCCCGGGCCCATGGGGCCAACAAAACAGGGGGGATGAGGAATGAGAATCTGCATCGTCGGGGCAGGAATCGGCGGCTGCGTCGCAGCGCTGAGCCTGTCTGCGCTCGGCCATGAGGTGGAGATGCACGAGTCCATTCCGGCACTCAGCCCGTTGGGCGTCGGCATCAACCTGTTGCCGCACGCGGTGCAGGTGCTCGAAAGACTCGGACTGCGCGCGCGCCTGGAATCACGTGGCGTCGCCACGCGCGAGCTCGTGTATTTCAACCGGCATGGACAGCGCATCTGGGGCGAGCCACGCGGCAAGTTCGCCGGTTACCCAGTGCCCCAGATATCGATCCACCGCGGGGTGCTGCAGATGGAGCTGTTCGCAGCCGTGCAGCAACGTCTTGGCGTCGCGCGCATCCACACCGGCCACCGTTTCATCTCGGTCGAAGGCGATGGTCCGGTCAGGGCGAAGTTCGAGACACGCAGCGGCAGCGACGTGGTGGTCGAGGCGGATCTGCTGATTGGCGCCGACGGCATTCATTCGATGCTGCGCCGGCAGCGCTACCCGGAGGAAGGTCTGCCACGCTATGGCGGCCGCATCCTGTGGCGCGCCACCAGCCGCGCGCC
>JBDSGY010000400.1:0-2547 GCA_039918755.1 Steroidobacteraceae bacterium | reverse complement strand
ATCGCCCAGGCGCCGCTGCCCGAGCGTTCGGCCAGCCGCCTCCTGTGCCTGGACGGCACGGGCGAGCTCGCAGACCGGCTGTTCACCGATCTGCCCGGTCTGCTGAAGCCTGACGATCTCATGGTCTTCAACGACACCCGCGTCGTGGCCGCCCGACTGTTTGGAACCAAACCGTCCGGCGGGCGCGTCGAGATCTTCCTCGAACGGGCGGTGGGCAATCGCCGTGCACAGGTGCAGATGCGCGCGAGCAAACCCATCCGTCCCGGGCTGCGCCTGCTGACGCCAGGCGGGGAATTGCTGGTGGTTGCGCGCGTCCAGACCCCCAGCGGGGACATGTGGGAGATCGAGACGCCGGATGAAGTGCTGGCGTTCTTCGAGGCGCATGGCGCAGTGCCGCTGCCGCCCTACATCGATCGGAGCGCCGGTGCAGAGGATCGCGAACGCTATCAGAGCATCTTCGCGCGCGACCCCGGTGCGGTTGCAGCGCCGACTGCCAGCCTGCACTTCGACACCGCGCTGATCGAGCGCATCGATGCGGTGGGCGTGCGACGGGCCGAAGTCACGCTGCACGTTGGCGCCGGCACTTTCCAGCCGCTGCGCGTGGACGATATCGCGCAGCATGTGATGCACGCCGAACGCTATGTCGTGCCGCAGACACTGGTGGATGCGGTCGTGCGCTGTCGTGCCGCCGGCGGCCGGGTCATCGCGGTGGGCACCACCGTCGCGCGAGCACTGGAGTCCGCCAGTGCCGGCGGCGTGCTTTCCGCCGGTGCCGGAGAAAGCCGCCTGTTCATCTACCCGGGCTATGCATTCCGCGTCGTGGATGCCCTGATCACCAACTTCCATCTGCCGGAGTCCACCTTGCTGATGCTGGTTTCCGCGTTCGCCGGCCGTGAACAGGTGCTCGCCGCGTATGCACATGCCGTGCGCGAGCGTTATCGGTTCTTCAGTTACGGCGATGCCATGTGGATCACCGCGGCAGCCGGAGCGCGCGCATGATCGAGTTCCACCTGCTGAAACAGGAAGGCACGGCACGGCGGGGTCGCCTCACGCTTGATCGCGGCTTGATCGAGACACCGGCCTTCATGCCGGTGGGGACCTATGGCACCGTGAAGGCGATGACGCCGGAAGAGCTGGAATCCCTTGGCGCGCAGATCGTGCTGGGCAACACCTTCCACCTGATGCTGCGTCCGGGCACGGATGTCATCAACGCGCATGGCGGCCTGCATGGTTTCATGCACTGGCAGAAACCCATCCTCACGGACTCCGGTGGCTTCCAGGTGTTCAGCCTCGCGGCCATGCGCAAGATCACGGAAGAGGGCGTGAGCTTCAAGTCGCCCATCGATGGCAGCCCGGTGCGGATGACGCCGGAAGATTCGATGGATGTGCAGCGCGCGCTCGGTTCGGATATCGCCATGTGCTTCGACGACTGCACGCCGTGGCCGGCCACCGAAGCACAGGCGCGCGATTCCATGGAACGCTCCATGCGCTGGGCTGCGCGCTCGCATGCCCATTACTACCGTGAAGATCCCGCACCGCCGCGCGGCAACCTGTTCGGCATCATCCAGGGTGGCATGCATGCACCGCTGCGGCAGGCCTCGCTCGAACAACTGTTGAAAGTGGGGTTCCCCGGTTATGCCATCGGTGGTCTGGCCGTTGGCGAACCCGAGGAAGTGCGACTGGGCGTGATCGAGGCCGTCGAACCGCTCATTCCGCGCGATCGCCCGCGCTACCTGATGGGGGTCGGGCGGCCCGAAGACCTGATCGCGGCCGTGGCCCGCGGCGTGGATATGTTCGATTGCGTCATGCCCACGCGCCACGCCCGCAATGGCCATCTGTTCACGGCCACGGGTGTCGTGAATATCCGCAATGCGGCGCATATCAGCGATACCGGCCCGATCGACCCGGAATGCGGCTGCTACACCTGCCGCAACTATTCCCGCGCCTATCTGCGGCACCTGGACAAGTGCAACGAGATCCTCGGTGCCCGTCTCAATACCCTGCACAACCTGTATTTCTACCTCGACCTGATGCGACAGATGCGTCTGGCGCTGGACGAGGGACGGTTTGCGGCGTTTGCGCGCAATACCTTGGCCAAAAGGGCCGGCGGTGAGGCTGGTGGACCTCACGAATAGGAGTTTTAGGTAGGGCGCGGGGCACCTGCGGGCCTGTGGCATAATGCGCGGCCGATTTTCACCCCCTGAAAGGTCTACAGCCATGAGCCTTCTGATTTCCGACGCCCACGCCCAGGCTGCCGGGGCCTCGTCCTCTGGCGGAATGTCCCAGATGCTGATCCTGCCGATCATGCTGGTGGTGTTCTATTTCCTGCTGATCCGCCCGCAGCAGAAGCGCGCCAAGGAACACACGGCGATGCTGTCGAAGCTGGCAGCCGGTGACGAAGTGGTGACTTCCGGCGGCATTCTCGGCCGCGTGATCGAGGTCAGTGACACTTTCGCGACGGTTGAAATCGCCGAGGGCGTCCGCATCAAGGTGCAGAAAGCCCAGGTCTCTCAGCTGGTTCCCAAGGGCACATACAAGAGCGCTTGA